>CAZQWZ010000055.1:0-13489 GCA_964596935.1 uncultured Roseivirgaceae bacterium | reverse complement strand
TTAAATAAGACTGTTTAGTCTTTTTATGAAAATAATGCTAATAATAGAAATTCAGAATCTAAATTTGCAGTATGAAGCAAATTTTAGTGGCTTTGCTTATTTTTTCAACCATAGCTGGCACATTTAAAGAACTAACTATATATGTTTCTTTTAAAGTGCATCAGGAAGAAATTGCCTTTACAGTTTGTAAAAGTCGTGATACTCCTGATAATACTTGCCAAGGGGCATGTTATTTAAAAAAGCAATTAAACCAAGCTCATGAGCACGAGCAAAGCCCTAACGGTGAAATTATTAGAACAAGTAAATTAAAACACCCTAATTTATATAGAGAAATAGTAAGTGGGTCTTTAAGGGCTTTCACTATACTTAAATCTAGTTATTATAGCTATGCTTCTGGATCAACTTGTGCGGGGTTTGTTCCTCACCTTTTACTCCCTCCTGAAAATTGTTAGTTAATTCTTCTCTACCTCATTATCGAGGTTAATTTATTTTAACTAACAAATATATTTTTATGATTTTCTTTAAACTAAATCAAGCAAAAAATGCTTGGTTAATTCTATTACTATGGCTTTTTCCTGTATTAACTAATGCACAGGAGGCCAATAAAAAAATACAACTTTTAGATATACAGTCAACAGTTCCTATTATAGGAGCTACCTACCAATATGGTAGCCAATCAGGTGTTTCGGATAAAAATGGAATGATTCAAGTTAAATTTCTCGAATCAAAATATTTGTTTATGTCACATGTTTCATATGGTCAATGGTCATTATCACCTGTAGAGGTGCTAAATGCGATTAAAACAGGTAGTTATAAAAGGCAGGCACAAGACCTAATCGTGCAACCTGTAACTATACTAGCATTGCGCTCATTAAATGAGGGTCCTGAAAGCATTAATATCGATAATCACGATCGGTTAGCACATGATGGAGGAGAGCTTTTAAGCCAAACGCCACTTATTGGCGGTATCCGTAAAAGTGGTAGCTATGGGTTTGATCCTGTGATGCGAGGTTTTAAGTACGACCAGTTAAATGTGGTAATTAATGGTGCTCAATCTGCTACAGCAGCTTGCCCCAACAGAATGGATCCTCCTACAAGTCAAATTGCGCCCAATATGATTCAAGAAATTGAAATATTAAAAGGGCCACATTCATTACGTTACGGTACAGCTTTTGGTGGTACAATCAATTTTATAACTACACAACCTAGCTATGCCGATGATAATCAATTATATGGACGAATAACAGGTGCTTATGAAAGTAATGGAGGCATTGCAAGAACAGAAGGAAATATTGGCTTTAGAGGATCTAAGTATGATTTAGGCGTATTTGGGTCTTTTGCACAAGGAACTGATTATACCGATGGAGATGGAAATACAGTAGCTTCGGGCTTTACAAGAGGCAGCTTGGGGGCATTATTGGGCATACAATTAGCCACTAATCAAGTGCTAACACTTTCTGCCACACACAATATTGCGAGAGATGTAGATTTTCCTGCATTGCCAATGGATTTAAGAACAGATGATACCTGGATGTTTAATGCCAATCATATAATAACGCTTAACAAAGTAAATCTAAAATCGTGGAACACTACCGCTTACGCTAGTTTTGTAGATCATAGAATGGACAATGGTTTAAAAAACCTTGACCCTAGAAAGCTAAATGCAAGCACCGATGCTTTTACCAAAAACTACGGTGCAAGAACCGAAGGCAAATGGAAGATTGGCAATAATAAGTTGTTTATTGGAGCTGATTATAAGGTAGAAGAGGCAGAAGGCAAACGAAGGCGCGATTTTTTAATGGGCCCCAAGGCAGGCCAAACAATTTTTGATAATGCTTGGCAAGAAGGAATAATTACTAAAACAGGTATGTTCTCAGAGTTTCATCTTGGCAAAAAATCCATCAAATATGTTATTTCTGGTAGGTTAGAAATTAATCAGTCAAATGTAAACGACCCAAGTGCTGAGTTTTTAGCTGTTAATCCTGAATATACAACTACTCAAATTAACCCAGGGTTAAGCGTTGGTGGTCTTAAATCGTTTGATAATGGATTAAGCCTAGGGTTATGGCTTGGCCATGCGCAACGAAGCGGTAGTTTAACCGAACGGTTTATTAATTATTTTCCTGTAGGAGTTGACCCTTACGAAATGGTTGGTAACCCATTAATAGAAGCAGAAAAAAATAACCAAATAGATTTATCTTTTGGATACCAAAGCAGCACCTCGGCTCTTGAATTATCCCTTTTTAATTCATACCTACAAGATTATATTTTAGGTGAAATAAGAACTGATTTAACACCTAAAATTTCTTCTAGCCCTGGTGTACGCCAATTTGTAAATATTGATAATGCTCATATTGCAGGATTTGAATTTACGTGGAACCAACTCTTATTTGCAGGTTTGCAACATAATGTTAGTTTAGCCTATACCTATGGGCAAAACACAGTAATAAATGAAGCCCTGCCCGAAATTGCACCATTCGATTTAAGATATGCCTTAGTAGGCAGTTATTTTGATGGTAAATTAAAACCAGAAGCTTCGGTACGTTATGTAACCCAACAAGATCGAATTTCTGCTAGTTTTGGAGAAACCGTTACGCCAACATTTACATTAATAGATGTTAAGGTGCAATATCAAATATCAGGTTCGTTAAATGCAATTGTAGGAGTTAATAACTTGTTAGATGTAGCCTATTTTGAGCATTTAACACGATCGGTACGTAGTACTCCTAATGCAATTATGTCGCCAGGAAGAAATGTGTTTGTTTCTCTGTCGTTAGATTTGATGAAGTAAAAACACTTTTTTTTATTGCACTTTCTTTACTATTTTAGGGCATTAACAATTTTAAAAATAAAATATGAGCACGAATCACCCTTGGTATAAATCCTACCCAAAAGAAGTTCAACAAGAGATTGATCCTAATCAATATTCATCCATTATAGAAATATTAGAAAACGCGATGGATAAATACCGTGATTTAGAGGCATACGAGAATATGGGTAAATCATTAACCTTTGGCCAGGTTGATGAACTATCGTTAAAATTTGCTAGCTATTTGCAAAACGAAGTAGGCTTAAAAAAAGGAGATAGGATTGCACTTCAAATGCCAAACTTACTACAATACCCAGTAGCACTTTTTGGAGCACTTAGAGCAGGATTGGTGGTGGTTAACACCAATCCGCTATACACTCCACGAGAAATGAAGCATCAGTTTAAAGATTCTGGTGCCATCGCAATTGTAATTGTTGCCAACTTTGCACACAACCTTGAAAAGATTATTGATGATACGGACATAAAAACCGTGATAGTAACCAAGTTGGGTGATATGCTAGGTTTTAAAGGCAGCATCGTAAATTTTGTGGTTAAATACATAAAAAAAATGGTGCCTGATTATAATTTGCCTGGTGCTATCTCCTTTAACGATACATTATCTATTGGAGCAAAAACAACATTGCAGAAACCAGAAATTGGGTTAAGCGATGATGCCTTTTTACAATATACAGGAGGTACAACTGGAGTTGCCAAAGGAGCTGTTTTATCACATCGTAATGTGGTAGCAAATATTATGCAGTGCAATCAATGGTTTTTAAACACTAACCAAGGAGGAGAGTTGGTTGTAACGGCATTGCCTCTGTATCACATATTTGCGTTAACCGTAAATGGCTTATTGATGTTTTCTATCGGAGCAAAAAATCTATTAATCACCAATCCTCGTGATATGAAAGCATTTATTGGTGAGCTTAAAAAAATACAAATGACGATATTTACAGCAGTAAATACATTATTTAATGGCTTATTACATCAACCTGAATTTGCTGAAGTCGATTTTTCTAAATTAAAATATACAATTGGTGGAGGTATGGCAGTTCAAGGGCCTGTAGCCAAACATTGGCAAGAAGTAACAGGAAAGCCATTGGCTGAAGGGTATGGCTTGAGTGAAACTTCTCCTGTGTTATCAGTAAATCCATTGGATGGAACAGATCAAATTGGCTCTATTGGAACGCCATTACCTAGCACCGAAATGTGCATAATGGATGAAGAAGGCAATACAGTTGCACAAGGCGAAAGAGGAGAAATTTGTGCTAGAGGACCACAAGTTATGGCAGGTTATTGGCAACGCCCAGAGGATACCAAAGAAGCCTTTTTCGGAGATTGGTTTAGAACGGGAGATATTGGAGTAATGCATAAAGACGGGTTCTTTAAAATTGTTGATCGTAAAAAGGATATGATCTTAGTTTCAGGATTTAATGTATATCCGAACGAAATTGAAGAAGTGATTGTAGCTCACCCCAAAGTATTAGAAGTAGCAGCGATAGGTGTGGAAGACGAAAAAACTACTGAAGCAGTAAAGGTCTTTATCGTTAAAAAAGACCCAAGTTTAACAGCAGAGGAAGTAATGGCATACTGTAAAGAAGACCTTACAAATTACAAACGCCCTAAACATATCGAGTTTATAGATGAATTACCAAAATCGAATGTAGGCAAAATTATTAGAAGGCTATTGAGAGAGGGAGAAAGTTAGATAATTGAATCTATTTTTAATTTTAAATGATGTTAAGTGCTCAATAGAAGCAATATTTTTTTATTGTTATTTATTTTTATAATAGGTAATGCTCAACTCGTTAAATCTCAGCTTTTACAGGGTGGGATACCTTTTATTCAAAATTACGATAAAGAAGATTACAAAACTTCAGAGAATCAACATTGGGCAGTAATTCAAAACAAAGAAGGTCTTACATTTTTTGGTAATAATGAAGGACTGTTAATTTTTGATGGGGTTAATTGGGAGCTACTAGAGTTGCCCAATAAATCCGTTGTTAGGTCACTTGCCATCGATTCGCAAGGAGTGATTTATGTAGGAGGTAAAAACGAATTTGGAAAGCTAACTGGCAATGCTGAATTGGGCTATAATTACATTTCCATTTCAGATTCCTTACCCCAAAAGGATAAATCTATGGAAGATATCTGGCGAATTTATGTAAACGATTCAGATCAAGTTTTTTTCCAAAGTATAGCAAGTGTTATTATATGGGACCAATCAAATTTTAAGGTAATATACCCAAAGGATAAATTTCACCTATCATTTTTTGTGAACAATACATTTTATGTAAATGAGAGAATCGCTCAAGGGTTACAAATTTATGATGAGGGAACTTTAAAACCTGTTACTAATGCAGAAGCGCTTACAGGATTTAGCACTTACGAAATATTGCCTTATTCCAATACCGAATTATTAATTGTTACTCGGTCAAATGGTACATTATTGTATAATATGACTACGGGCCTTCTTGCGGAAAACATAAAATGGAATGATACTAATGCGGTATTAAAAAAACTTCGTGTTTTTAGTGCAAAAAAATATGATGACGATACCTATTTATTTGGAACCTTAAAAGGTGGTTTAGTACTAGTAAAAAATGGGGAGATAGAACAAATATTAAATAAGAACCTAGGATTGATAGATAACACCATTTGGGCTTTATTTATAGATCGCAATAAAAATTTATTTCTAGCGCTTGATAATGGAATTTCCTATGTTGCTCTCAACTCTCCCGTGAGGTTGTTTGACCAGTCTATGGGTGTTAATAATGGGGTGTTGGCTATTGAAAAATACAACAATCAGCTTTATTTAGGCACTATTAATGGCATTCTTACAAATAATGTCCAAAATAAATTTTCTGAGGTGGGTAATGATATTGGATTTGTTTGGCAATTAATTACCATTGATAACGAATTATATGCCACTACATATAATGGACTATTAAAGCGAAATAAAAAAGGTGAATTTATCCGAATTGGTCCACCAGTATTTGTATGGAAAGTAGTTGTATTAAAACATTACCCAAATAAAGTAATTGCAGGCACCCGAGATGGAGGCTTATTGCTATTTGAAAGAACAGACCAAGGCTTAGTTTATTTAGACAAAATTAAAGGATTTAACCGTAGTTCAAGATGGATAGAAGAGGATAGCAAAGGGAGGATTTGGGTGAGTCATTATAATAGGGGCTTAACTTTACTAAGTTTATCTAATAATGCCGACTCAGTTATATCTATTAAGCATTTTTCTGCCGAAAACGGGTTGCCATCAAACACCAATAATTATGTGTTTAAGTCTTCAAAGCATTCAAACCAACTTGGAATTATAATAGGAACTGAAAATGGTGTATTTGCTTTTGATGAAACACAAAACCAGTTCAAGGAAATTGAGCAGCTTAAAAGAATTAAAAGCAAAAAATTTTTAAACCAATATATCGAGTACAATAGCAATAAATCTGTTTACCAATATGGCGAGCATATAGGAGTTGTTCATTTTAATAATGATACTATTAGTGAAATAATCTCAAAGCCTTTTTCCTTTTTTGCTTCTAATTTTTGCGATGTTATTAAACCTATATCTTCAGATGAAGTATTATTTGGGACCACTAAAGGAGTATATTATTATAATGCGACTAAGGTAAAAACAGATAATAATACAGGCTTTGACCTTGTGTTTAGAAAATTAATGTTAGGGAACATTAGGCATTCCTCATATACAGGTACTATTGAAGCATCTTATGATAATAATACGTTTATTGCAGAATTTGCACTTCCATTTTACACGCATAATAAATCAACAGAGTATCAATATAAATTGGATGGCTATGATACAAACTGGAGTAATTGGAGTACAACCAGATACAAAGAATATACTAATTTGCGTGAGGGTAACTATAAATTTATGGTTCGCTCAAAAAACATTAACCAAGATAAAAGCCAAATAAAAAATTTCGAATTTAAAATTAACCCACCCTTTTATAGAACAGTAATTGCATTTGCTTTATACATTATTACAGCTATTATTTTTATATGGCTCATAGTGGTATTTAACCTTAAAAGGATTAAAAAGGAAAAAAAACAATTGCAACTAATTGTTGATGAAAGAACTTCGGAATTATCAACGCAAAATATAGAGCTAAAAAAACTACACAAAGAAAAGGATGATATACTAAATATAGTAGCACACGATTTACGATCTCCCTTTAACCATATTAAAGGTTTAATTCATTTGTTAACCATAGATAACTCCCTCGATAAAGGGCAAATGGAATATGTTTCAAAAATAGAAAATTCGATTGCACAGGGTAATCAATTAATAAGAGATCTTCTTGATGTTAGTGCAGCTCAGCAAGACACACGCCTAAACTACCAAAAGGTTGCTATCCAAGGTTTGTTTGATGAGTTGCAATCAAAATTTTTAAGAAGAGTAAAGGAAAAAGAGCAGCAATTAATTTTTAATTTAGAATCAAATGTTAAAAGCATTGAAACGGATTATTTGTTGCTACTCCGATTATTAGAAAATTTAATTTCAAATGCAATTAAATATTCTGCTAATAAAAAACTAATAACTGTATCGGTTACGAGCGATCAAGAAAGTGCAATTTTTTCGGTTAAAGATCAGGGGCCAGGTTTTACAAAAAAAGACCAGCAGTTAATGTTTCAAAAATTCCAAAAATTAAGCGCCAAGCCCACTAATAATGAAAGTTCAACTGGTCTTGGTCTTTCTATTGTAAAAATAATTGCAAACAAATTAGGTGCAACTATAACCGTGAATACTGAGGTAAGTAAAGGAGCAGAGTTTGTTATTAGATTGCCCAAGGCCAATTCGTAGGAGAGGACTAGGATTGGTAAGATTAACTTAGAACCAGTTCCTTGCTTAGCATTTTGCCCGTTTCAAGGTAGTGGTTTAGTGCGCTTTCCCAATATTTCATATCATCATGAAAATGCTGCGATACTTTAGATTCAATCATCATACGGCCAAGCTTACTAAGTGCCGTGTATCGGTAGCTAATATCTGCCGTGCATCCACTTTTCGATTCGTTTAATTGAATACATATTCTAACCGAAAACAAACCTTGTGTAACACGGATAAATTCTATCCAATTAATGTCTGGTTCATATTCATTAATTTGCCAAACGGTTTCAATGCCTTGAGCAAATGGAGTTGTAAAAATGCAGTTTTTTTCAGCTTTTCCAGACCGAGAATAAATCATTTCGAAATCCCAACCATCAATCCAATCCTTTTCTCGCACAGGGCACAATAAAGGAAACACCTTTTGGGTGTTAAAATTATAATGGTGAATGGAATTAAATGTTTGTGCAAACATGTAATAATGATAATAAAAAGTGCCCGATTTATTTCTGAATCAAAACCTAGTATTACTTTAGTCTTTTAAAGTTAACGTAATAAATGCAAATTATAAGATTCACCCATACAATTTACGCTTTTTTTCTGTTTGTTGTTTCGTTTTTATTCTTATCTCCTATATTTCTGGTGTTAAGCTTAAATAATAAATGGCATCATTGGGCGTATAAATTAAATCATTTGTGGGCGCTTTTTTATTTTCCAATGTCGTTTTTTCGTACAGATGTTCAGTTTGTAGGGGCTAGGCCAGGCAAAAAACCCGTTGTGTATTGCGCCAATCATTTTTCTACTATAGATATTCCTAGTTTGGCCTTATTGCCAAAACAGGCCTGCTATGTAGGCAAAGAATCAATTAGTAAAGTGCCTTTATTTGGGTATATGTTTAGAAAAATTCATATTACGGTTGACCGCAATAGTTTTAAAGATAGGGGCAGGGTATATCAAAAATATGCCGCTGCCATCAAAGAGGGTAAATCATTATTTATTTATCCAGAAGGAGGAATTGCTTCTACATTAATTCCTGAGCAAGCCAAGTATAAAGAGGGTGCGTTTAAAATAGCCATAGAGCAATCGGTGCCTATAGTGCCGATTTCCATTACTAATAACTACAACGTATTGCCCGATGGAGATTGGCTTTTAAAGGGGAATTACATAAAACTTGTTGTGCACGAACCGATTGATACAACTAATCTTACAATCGAAGATGTACCTGCTTTAAAAGAAAAGGTTAAAAGTGTTATTCAAGATCGAATTAACAGTGAAAACAACATTATTTCAGAAAAACAAAAATTAGAACCGGTGTAACTGTTTATCTCGATAAAAGGCAATATCATAGGTTTCGTAACGGTTATATCAATATAATTAAAGTATAACTCAGGTTATAAGTATAACTTTAAATAATTAGCTCATAAATACAATATGCAAAAATATTTTTTTTGGTTAAATTGGGATAGACCCTATAGTCAAATAGCAACATTGCTTGTTCTGTTATTAGTAACTCTTATACTAACATCGCTTGTTCTAGTAAGTATTGGCACAGAAGGATTAATTGGATGGCATACCTATAGCCAAAAGGAAGTAATTGAAGTAATAGGGCAATCAGTTGAAGTAGGACCTTTTAGTTTTCCTTTTAAAGAACAGTTATTTATTATTAAAGAGTTTGTTGCAGGAGGAGAAATGCCCAATACCGTTTTTGCAAAACAAGCTGTTATTATACTAGTAATGGCTCTATTAGCATTGCTAATTACGTTATTTACCTATTTTAATAAATGGCTATTTTTAATTATTTCATCCTTTGTTTTCTTTTTTATAATATTGCTTCACCCAGAAATGCTTCAATTTGCAGACGTTGCCGATGGGTGGGTATTAGGAGCTATTTTCTTTATGTTTATTGGGCCAGCCTATTACTTTCAAGCATTTAATAAGAATGTGTCTTTTGCTATAAGGCTATTTATACAAATGCTTAGCATTTTCATTTTTCTAGGATTAGCCGTTTGGCAAAGCAATATGGCAGACCCACTTAATGCCCTGTTTAGTTATGGCATTTTAGCACCATATATGGTTGTTTTATTGTTTATTCTATTGGTTGGGCACGAAATTGTTAACGGGTTTGCCATTGCTATAGCAGGGAGCGAATCTGAAGAAAGCAATAAACGAATTATACATTTTTTAGTAATCACTTTTATTTATTTATTAAATGTACTGTTTTCATACTTGCAAATAACACATGTAATCCGTTGGGATTTTATTACGCTAAACCCGATCGTTTTATTGGCCATTGCTTCTTTATTAGGAGTTTGGGGTATTAGTCAGCGTTATGTTTTGTATAAAAAGGCAAACCAAGATCAACCCATTTGGGTGTTGTTTTATTTGGCTTTAGCGGTAATGGCTTTTGCCACTATTTCGTACCTATTGTTTAGCATGGAAGATCCTATGTTAAAAATTATAAATGATTTTATAATTTTTACGCAGTTATCTATGGGTACAGCATTTATGATTTACATCGTTTATAACTTCTCTTCTATCATCGAAAATGGGCATTCCATTAAAGATATTTTATATAAACCTCAGAATTTACCGCATGTAACTTATCGTTTGCTAGGCATTGTAATTCTTACGGCTTTGGTACTTATGCGCGATATAAAATACCCCACTTGGTATTCATTAGGAGGGTATTATAATTCAATTGCAAGTTATTTTGAAGATCAAGGCGATGATGAGATTAGTTTAATTTTTTATGAAAAGGGAGCTGAATTAAGCAAGAAGAACCATAAGAGCAATTATAAGTTAGGGATGATGCAGATTGACACTGATCATACAGAAGCGATTAAACGATTTGGAATTGCCTCCTCAAGAATGCCTTCGGCTCAATCATTTGTGAACAAAGCAAACTTAGAATTTGACGATGGTGGTTATTTCGAAGCCTTATTTACCTTGCAGAGTGGTGCAGTAAAACTACCAAAGTCAATTGAAATACAGAACAACCTTGGGTTGCTATTTAACAAGGCTAATGTATTAGATTCTGCTTGGCATTATTTTTCGCTTGCTAAAAAATCTCTAGTAGCTAAAAATAATGCGTTAGGTTTTGTGCTAGAAAATAACTTTACCATTCCAAGTGCTGATTCTTCCTTTTTATTTTCCGATTTAAACCTCGTAGGTATAGCTAATGCTGCTGCATTAGGCTATAAGTCAGAGCCTTTACCTCCAATTAGTGGCGATGATATGATTACTGCTACTTTACTAAATAATGTACTCATTAATAAGCTTGTGCCTTATTCCGAAGAATCATACCAAAGTATGCTAGCAGTTATAGATAGTACAAAAAATAAAGTGTATGCCGAAGAACTTAGTTATGCGTTGGCCTTATACGAACTTAAAAATGAGCGCATTACAGATGCATTATTAAGGTTTCAGAAGTTAACCACGTATGGATCTGATAGGCAAGCAACTTACTTCGAAGCCATTGGTCTCATAAATTTACAGTTTGGTAGCTATACCGAAGCTGAGCGATTTTTCTTTTTAGCATCTGAGGCAAAGCAGGTGAATAGAATATTTTATTTGCCACAATTGGCACTGGCTCAAACCGAATCAGGTTATTACGATGATGCCGTTATTACTTGGTCAGAAATAGCAGAGCATGCCAATAGCGATGACTCTTTAAAGGCAGTAGTAATGATTAAGGTGCTCAATTCAATTATTCATTCCAATGATTCCATCAATAATGATGATTTAAGCTTATACCTTAAGGCTAGGTATCAAAGGCTTTGGGTTGATGAGTATGAGGTTAAGCAAACTGTTAATCGCATTAAAGATAAATCTATAAAAAACCAGATTGCATTGGAGTTAGCTTCGCATTATTTTGATGCTGGAAACAATACTGCAACTAAAACATTTTACGATATAATTGAGCTTGAAGATGATGGTAATTCTATTTTAAAGCCATTGCTCTATTTTAACATTATTATGGCTTACAGAGGCGTAATACCTGATTTGGATAGCCAATTACAAATCTATTATAACGCTGGTTACACTTTTGGAGACAGTAAAAGGTTGGAGAAGAAGTTTTTTGAAACCAACAAAGAAAATATCTCTGCCGTTTTTGCAAATGAATTAGCAACACAAAACCCCTATTTTACCGAAGGTGTTGTATGGGCTGCTAAGTATTTTAAAAATGATAAAGATGAGTATAAATCATATAATATATTGCAAGAGGCGTTGGATAAAAACCCTGATAGTAGGCTATTACTAGAAGCCTACATTTTAGAAGCCATTGATATGGGATTGGAAGAATATGCAATTAATTCATTGCAATCTTACCGAGAGCTTTTTCCAGGCGAACAATTTTATACGTTTGAACGTACAGTATTAGAGCGCAAAGCAAAATTTGATAATTGGGATAGTGAGGAATAATACCGTTAATGTAGTAGAAACACACCTTATAAAATATACACTCAACATATCGCTTTAACATTTTGATTAAATCAAAAAAACACACACATTGCCAATGTGTTAATTACTAAAATGGTTTGCTAATTTTTTTTAATATATTTTTTCTTTGAACAAGGAAAAATTTGAGAACATAGCAGCGATATGGTTGAAAAATTTAACACAGTACAAAGTAAAAAGATTAGAAAAATGGCGAATAAATTTAGTAAATAACACACTTCTTATGGCTAAAATGATCAAAACAACAGGCATTACTCGCTTCTACCAAATGGGTACAGAAACCGTGCATGCACTTAATGGAGTAAGTATTGAAATCAACAAAGGAGAATACGTTGCATTTATGGGTCCTTCTGGTTCGGGTAAATCTACTTTAATGAATATAATTGGGTGTTTAGATACACCTTCAGGAGGAACTTACATCCTCAATAATAATGATGTGAGCCATCTTACCGAAAACGAATTAGCCGAAATTAGAAATAGAGAAATTGGGTTTGTTTTTCAAACATTTAATCTTTTGCCAAGAGCAACTGCTTTAGAAAATGTTGCATTGCCTCTTATCTATGCGGGCTATGGCAAAAGTGATAGAGAAGAAATGGCCTATCAAGCACTTGAAAATGTGGGATTAGGAGATAGGGCCTCTCACAAACCAAACGAACTTTCAGGTGGGCAAAGGCAGCGTGTAGCCATTGCTAGAGCGCTTGTAAACAGCCCAAGTATAGTATTAGCAGATGAACCCACTGGTAATTTAGATAGTAAAACATCGTACGATATAATGGATTTATTTCAAAAATTACATGATGCTGGCAATACCATTATAATGGTAACGCACGAAGAAGACATTGCGCAGTATGCCCACAGAATTGTTCGATTAAGAGATGGGTTGGTAGAAACAGATACTGTTAATAAAAATGCAAAGAGAGCCGAAGTAGTTAAAGGCTAATAGATTAGAATATTTTTCTGAATATTGCATTTCAATTCTTATTTTTCCTATGAAAATATATACAAAAACAGGCGATAAGGGGAAAACATCTCTTTTGGGTGGCACACGAGTTAGCAAAGCAGATGACAGGATTGAAACCTATGGCACGGTGGATGAACTTAACTCATACATTGGCCTTATCCGTGATACGCAAACGGATGCGAGTAGGAGGTCAATTTTAAAAGAAATTCAGGATAGGCTATTTACCATTGGGTCGCATTTAGCTACCGATAAAGAAAGTGGCTTAAGCAAACTTCCAGACCTTAACGAAGAAGATGTTGAGCTGCTCGAAAAAGAAATGGATAAAATGGATGTTTTATTAGCCCCAATGACGTCCTTTATTTTGCCAGGAGGCCATGTAAATGTATCGTATTGCCATGTGGCT
>CAZQWZ010000054.1:0-13816 GCA_964596935.1 uncultured Roseivirgaceae bacterium | reverse complement strand
AATCCGGATTTTCAGGTGTAAAAATTACAGGTTGCCATCCATATTCAGGCAAATATTTAGACATTTTTAGCCATCTCTGCACACCACCACCACCACTTGGTGGCCAATAATAGGTTATAATTAAAACCCTCTTCTTCGTCATCTGAATACAAACTTAATACGAGTGCAAATATAGAAATAGTTAAAAGAAGCTCTACTTTGGTAAGCTAAAGTTAGAAGTTTACAAACCGAAATCGTTTGCAATTAAATTTATTTGGATTTAATACCAAATCTCTAGTATCCTTTAAAAAGTTTTTGGCACATTTGAGCGATTTTAAGTAGAATAAGTATGAAAAGAATAGCCGTTTTTACCTCTGGAGGGGATTCCCCCGGCATGAATGCCTGCATTAGAGCAGTTGTAAGAGGAGCCATATATTACGAGGCAGAAATATATGGAATATATAGAGGATTTCAAGGAATGATTGATGGTGATTTTATTAAAATGGAATCGCATTCGGTTAGTAATATATTACAACATGGAGGCACCATGTTAAAATCTGCAAGAAGCGAAGATTTTAAAACCAAAGCAGGCAGAAAGTTAGCTTTCAATAATTTAAGTGCTATAGGAATTGAAGGTGTTGTTGCCATTGGTGGTGACGGCACGTTTACAGGTGCTAATTTATTTTATAAGGAATACGGTATGCCAATTATTGGCATACCTGGCACTATTGATAATGATATATTTGGCACTGATAAAACCATAGGTTTTGATACTGCGGTTAATACAACATTAGATGCCATTGATAAAATTAGAGATACGGCCGATTCGCACGGTAGAATATTTTTTATCGAAGTAATGGGCAGGGATTCTGGCTATATTGCTATACAATCTGCTATTGGTGGTGGTGCTGAAAGTGTTATTTTACCAGAAAAAGATCAATCGGCACAAGAAGTAGTTAATAACTTGCAAGATGGAATAAGGCGAGATAAGTCATTTTCAGTAGTTATTGTAGCAGAAAAAGAGTACCCAGGCTATGCGGTTGAGCTAGCAAATGCCGTTAAAAAAACAATCACGGATCAAGATATTAGAGTAACAATATTAGGTCATATTCAGCGTGGTGGAGCTCCAACATCTACCGATAGAACATTAGCAAGCAGACTAGGGCTTGGTGCAGTAGAAGCCCTTTTAGATGGCAAAAAAGATGTGATGGCAGGAATAGTTAATGACAAGCTTACCTTTACTCCACTAGAAGATGCCATTTCGAAAACTAAAGTTCTTAATCCAGATTTGTTAAGAGTAATGAAAATATTAAGTATTTAAGCCAGCCTCTCTTTTAGGTAATTTAAAATGTCATCAAGTTGAGTTGGTTCAAACCATTGAACCAACTCATTTTTTTTAAACCAAGTGAGTTGCCTTTTGGCATATCGTCTTGAATTTCTTTTTAAAAGCCTTATGGCTTCGTCTTTATCATATTTACCTTCAAAAAAGCCAAATATTTCGGTGTAGCCAACCGTTTTTAACGCATTATGTATTTTGTGCTTTTCGTTTGCTTTAGCCTCTTCAAACAAACCATTTTCAATCATCCAATCCATTCGAGTATTTATTCTTTCATAAAGAATATTTCGTGGTAATTCGAGCCCAATAAAATGAAGATTAAATTCTCTTTCTAAAGCACTACCCGTTCTAAAAGATGAAAATGGCTTACCTGTGCCCAAGCAAACTTCCAAAGCTCTCACTATTCGTTGTTGATTTTCAGGTTCAATATTTTTCGCATAGCTAGGATCCAAATCAAGTAATTGCTTATACAAACTTTCAACACCTTCTATAGTAACTCTTTCTTTTAAATTAACTCTAATTTGAGGAGCAACTACAGGTATATCGCTAAACCCATAACATAAAGCATCAATATATAATCCAGACCCTCCACTTAAAATGGCGATGTCATCCTCTTCATAAATTTTAGAAAGTATTTGTAATCCTTGTTTCTCAAAATGGCCTGCGCTAAACTCTTCGATAATGCTTCTATCATCAATAAAAAAATGAGGCACAGATTTAAGTTCCTGTAAAGTAGGTTTAGCAGTACCAATTGCTAACTCCTTAAATACCTGGCGAGAATCCGCATTTAATACTTTTACACCCAAATTTTGAGCTAGCTCTACTGTTAAAGCAGTTTTGCCAACCGCAGTTGGCCCTACAATTACAATTAAATGTTTTTTATTCATTATAAATCACAGAATATCTTCAAAAATATCGCCTTAAATTACTAAATTGTTAATTTTAAGGTTGAAAGTTTTAAGTAGCATTACAGAATAACATTGAAAAAAGAAACCCCCATACAAATAAGTTATAATAGCCTGCTCATTATTATTATAAATGTTGGTGGACAAATAAAATTTATAACAGAACCATTTGCAAAGCTTTTAGGGTATAATGTTGATGATTTAATTGGCAGCGATGTAAGTAAATTATTCAAAAAAAATGACCTTACCAACTTAGAAAAGTTAATTAAAAACATTGATGGTTCACCAAATTTAGATTTCCACAATTTTGACTCGTTAATTGTAAACAATTCTGATGAAAGCATTGATTTAAACCTGCAAATTATTCAATTAAGTAACCACTACTTGAATAATTTCTCCTATGTTATTTTAAGTGATAATGTTATTTATCGGAAATTTGTTCATCAAGTTTTCGAAAAATCTAAGCACGATTTACAAGAAATATATAATCTATCAAATGAGTTAATTCTTGTTCTAAGTTCAGAGCGAAAAATAATTTTTGCAAATAATAAATGGGTAGAAAATTTTGGCTTTAAAGCCACAAGCGATAGCACTCTTTCTCTAGAAAGTTTATTTGATTTCGAGGTGGTTTCTGAATTTGCAAAAGCACTGGATAGCTTAAACGAAACCAATAGTTTTAGTAGAATATCGCTTCAGATAAAGTCTAAAATAAACAACAAAAACTATTTCTTAAAAGGTTACATTCTTTCGGAACAGAAAAAGGATCAGCCCTTTATATTTCAGTGCATTTTCAACGACATTTCAGAAGAAGTTCGATCGGAGAAGGTTAAGAGTTTATATTATAATATATCGAGTCAAATTATTGAAAATACCGACTTACAAACGGTTTATAAAAATATTCATAGCGAATTAAAACAAGTTATTGATTGCGACAATTTATACATAGCACTTTATAATCCAGATGAAAATAAGAAAGAAATTTACTTTCCATATTTTATCGATAATAAAGATAAAAGCGGACTTATTCGAGCAGCTTCCAAAGGAGTAACAGAATACGCAATTCGGTTCGGAAAACCCTTAAGTCTTACCAATAAAGAGCTAATAGAGCTAAATAAATCAAATCAAATTAGCCTTTTTGGTAATTTACCAGAGCATTGGATTGGAGTTCCTTTGCATATTGAAGAAAAAGTAATTGGAATAATTGCTACACAATCGTACGTAAAAGGATTTATGTACACCGAAGCTGATTTAAATCTTCTCGATTTTGCTTCTTCGCAAATCGCCATGGCCATTTGGATGGCTCAAACGCGTGAAAAATTACAAAATCAAACAGCCCAACTTAATGCCATTTTTGATAGTAGTTCACACCTTATTTGGTCGGTGAATAAAGAATTAGATGTTATTTCTTTTAATAAAAATTATTTCGATGCTAATTTTATTAATCACGATATTATAACCGAATTAGATAGCCATCAAGCGGAACCCTTTACTGAAAAACAATCTTTTGAGCTTTTTTGGGAAGAAAAATATGAGCGAGCTTTTAATGGAGAAAAGCTACAATTTGAAATAAATTTAAAAGATAATCAGAACAATATTATTTGGAAGGAAATTCACTTAAATCCTATTTTCACACATTCGAATAAAATTGAAGCTGTTTCAGGAATTGCACAAGATATTACTCCTAAAAAACACTCTGAATTAGCATTGCTTAAAAGTGAAGAGAAGTTTAGAAATATATTTGAGTCATTTCAAGATTTATACTTTAGGTGTAACCTCAATGGAAGTATTTTAATGGTTAGTCCTTCTATTTACGATTTAATGGGGTATCAATCTTTTGAAGTAATAGGAAAACATATTGATGACTATTACTTATACAACCCACGAGCAAAAAAGATTTTAAAAGAGTTAAAAAACGAGAAAAATCTTAAAAATGTAGAAATATCTATTGTTAAAAAAAATGGTGAAGTAAGGCAATGTATTTGCAACGTACGAATGGTAAAAAATAATAAAAATGAGCCATACGAAGTAGAAGGTGTAATTAGAGACATTACCCAATTAAAAATTACAAACCAACAATTAATTAATGCCAACGAAATTTCAGAAAACTCTCTAAGAGTAAAAGAACAATTTTTGGCCAATATGAGTCACGAGATAAGAACTCCAATGAATGGAATTATTGGAATGATAGATCTTTTAAGCCAATCAAATTTAGAACCATCGCAGGAAGGCTATGTTAGCACACTTAAAAAGTCTTCAAATATTTTAATGGATATCTTAAACAACATTCTTGATTTAGCTAAAATAGAAGCAGGTAGAATGGAGCTTAAAAGATCCACTTTTTTATTAGCAGAAATTGTTGATAAAATACATGCTTTGTTTATGCCTGTAGCTTCAACAAATGGAGTTAGCCTGCATTATCATATTAACAAATCGCTGCCTAAATACATTAACACAGATGAAACCAGACTAATTCAAATACTTTCTAACCTAATTTCAAACTCACTAAAATTCACAAAAAGAGGCGGATCAATTGATATAGGCTTTGAACTTATTGAAACAAATAAGCAATACTCGTTTATACGTGTTGATGTTAGAGATTCTGGAATAGGCATATCAGAAGAAAACCAAAAGTTGTTATTTAAAAGTTTTGAACAAATTGATAACTCCACAACAAAATCTTATGGAGGAACTGGCCTTGGATTGGCTATTTCAAAACAACTTGCAACTCTGTTAGATGGGCAAATAGGTGTTTATTCTAACCCTGGATTAGGAAGCACTTTCTGGTTTACATTTAAGGCGATTAATGCCACTAAAAAACAGCTTGCATTAGAGGAAGAAAAAACACTTGATATTATAAATAAAGAGAGTTCCTCTACCCTTCTCAATAAAATGATACTTGTAGTAGATGATAATCAAATTAACAGAGAAGTTGCTGGAGAAATTTTAAAAAATGTTGGCTGCAATGTAACACTTGCAAATAGCGGAAAAGAAGCAATTGATTTAGCTCAAAATCATCAGTTTGATATTATCTTAATGGATATACAAATGCCGGGCATGGATGGCATTGAGACCACAAATAAAATTAAGGGTTTAAAATTAGATAATTGCCCTAAAATAATTGCTATGACGGCCTATGCAATGAAAGAAGACAAGGAGCGATTTCTAAAACTTGGCATGGACGACTATCTACCTAAACCTATACGAGCAGTAACTCTTATTGAAAAAGTAGCATACCACGCAACTAATTCAACTATTGAAAGCAAAGATACTTTGATTAAATCTTATGAAATAGTTAATATAGAAGTGGTGGAGCAACTTAAAAAATATGGAGGAGAAGGTATAATACAATCAGTATTCAATGAATTTAACTCAGAAACAGAAACCCAACTTAAAGAATGTATAGAAGCCATTAAACAGAAAGATTGGAGTAAAATAAAAGGTATTTTACATACACTCAAAGGCACATCGAGTACATTAGGAATAGATAGAGTGGCGAATACCGCCAAAGAGTTGGAACATCACTTAAAACAAAACGACAATTCAAGTTTTGTAAATAATTTTTCAAAACTTTTGGATAATTTTGAGGAATTTAAAGATACCTTTAAGGCTTTAATTAGAAAATACTAGTTTGTTATGGGAAAGAAAATATTAATTGCAGAAGATAGCTCAGTCATTTTAAATCTAACTAAGAAGATTTTAGTGCAGCAAGGTTTTGACATAGTTACCGTTAAAAATGGAAAATCTGTTTTAGAAAAATTAGATAATGAAACATTTGATCTCATACTAATGGATATTAATATGCCTGTGTTGGATGGAATAGAAACTACAAAACGGATTAGAGAAATGAAAGATAACTCAGTTGCAAAACTTCCCATATTTGCAATTACTGGTAACGCCAGTAACTACTCCATTGATGAATTTAAAGCCGTTGGCATTAACGAATATCTTCAAAAACCACTTGATTTTGATCGATTAGTATCACTAGTTAATCAATACACGAAGTAAATGCCTGTAAAATACTCCAAACAGTATTTACATAAGCTGGAGGATTTAATGACAGAAACGGATTTTATACTCCGTTATGAAAAAGGAAGTTTCAAATCTGGTTATTGCATTTTAAATAGCAAAAAAGTGGCCATTGTAAACAAATATTTCACCCATGAAGGTAAGATAAACTGTTTGATCGATATTTTTAAATCTATTGAGATTAATACTGAAAAGTTAAGCACAAAAAACCAATCTCTCTACCACGAGTTATCTCAAACTGATATTGAATTTTGATTATCACGTTTCTAGGCACGGGCACTTCTCAAGGCATTCCTGTAATTGCCTGTAATTGTGCTGTATGCGTTTCAACAGATTATAAAGACAAACGTTTAAGAACTTCGGTTCATATTGAGGTTGATGGCGTTCATTTAAATATTGATGTTGGGCCTGATTTTAGGCAGCAAATGTTAGCCAATAATATTTTAAGAATGGATGCCATACTAATGACTCATGAGCATAAAGACCACACCGCAGGGCTAGATGATGTGCGTTCATTTAATTTTACCCATCAAATGGATATGCCATTGTATGGTAAACAAGAAGTGTTAAATCAAATAAGCGCTGAATTTGCCTATATTTTTGCCCAAAATAAGTATCCTGGAGCTCCTCAAGTAGAAAGAAAAGCGATTACTAATAAGCCCTTTACGGCTGCAGGCGTTAAAATTACTCCTATTAAAGTAATGCATCATAAACTACCTGTATTCGGCTTTAGAATTAAAGATTTTGCATATATAACCGATGCCAATTTTATTGAGGAGAAGGAAAAGAAGAAACTAAAAGGACTTAAGGTACTAGTTTTAAATGCACTGCAAATTAAAAAGCACCTATCGCACTTCACACTAAGCGAAGCTATCGATCTCATCAATGAGCTTGAACCAGAAAAAGCATATCTTATTCACATTAGCCATAAACTAGGGCTTACCCGAGATGTTGAACCTACCCTGCCCGATAACATCAAATTGGCATATGATGGGCTTAGAATAAGTATCTAATGCACAATAATTATTACTTTTTAAAACAATTAGTACCCAGCTTAAAAGAGAAACTTGATGGGGCTATTTTAACTAAATGCTTTAGCCAAAATAAAGAAGAATTAATTATTGAATTTCAGCTAAAAAACAATTCCTTTTTCTTTATAAAAGCCCATCTTAAAAGTAATTTTTCGTGCTTATCGTTTCCTGTAAATTATAGCCGTGCAAAAAGGAATTCCATTAATCTATTTACTTCGCTAATAGGCAAAACTGTTACTGAATTAAACATATTTAGTAACGAAAGGGCCTTTGCAATTACGTTTAACAAGGCTCAATGGATTTTTAAACTATACGGCAATCAATCTAATATTATCCTGTTTAGTAAAAATAAAGTAAGTGAACTGTTCAAAAATAGTTTAAAAAGAGATAATGCCATTAGCCCAAAAGAGCTTGATAGAGAGCTCGATATTTCGTTTGAAAATTTAGAATCGAATGATTGGAATATAAGACAGGTAATTCCAACACTAGATAAGCAAAGCGCAGAAGTTCTATTGCATAGAATTACGAGTGCTGAGAAAAGCCATCAAAAAGTAATTTTTGAAGAATTTATTTCAGAATTAAATTCACCAGCCTATTATCTTGAAGAGCATAGTAAGGGCTACAAATTATCTTTAATTAATACGGATCAAAACCTAGCTACATATACGGATCCTATTAAGGCCGTTACTTCGTTTTTTGAAAAAGAAGTTAGACTAAAAGCTCTAAATTCAGTAAGAAATCAAATTTTAGCTGGGTTGAATGGTCAATTAACAAAATCCAGAAATTATGTAACCAAGTTATCTCAAAAACTAAAAGAGTTATCGAGTGGAAGTTCAAACCAGCAAAAGGCAGATATTTTGATGGCTAATTTACACGCCATAAGTAAAGGAATAAAATCTGTTGAATTGAATAATTTTTATACAGATTCTGTTATTTCAATTAAGTTAAATCCCCTACAAAGCCCTCAAAAAAACGCTGAAAAATATTATCGAAAATCTAAAAATGAAGCAAAAGAAATTGCTATTATAAAAAATAATATTAGAGAAAAAGAGGGTGTTATAATTAGCTTAGAAACACAAATTAATGAATTAGAGCAATGTGATGACATAAGAATACTTTCAAAATGGAAGCCCAATCAAAAAACTTCTGTCTCAAAAACAATTCTACCCTATAAAGAATTTAATGTTGATGGTTTTAAAATATTAGTGGGCAAAAATGCCAAGCACAACGATACATTAACTTTACATATAGCAAAAAAGGATGATTTATGGCTTCACGCTAAAGATGTAAGTGGCTCCCATGTGGTAATTAAGCAAATTCCTGGTAAAAATTACCCTGCGTACATTATCGAAAAAGCTGCTCAGCTAGCCGCCTATTATTCCAAACGAAAAACTGATTCGTTATGCCCCGTATTATATACGCCTAAAAAATATGTGCGCAAGAAAAAAGGCACCCCTGCAGGTGCCATGTTTGTTGAAAAAGAAAAAGTAATGCTTGTAGAACCTTCTAATCTAGTGTTAAGTTAAGCATGCTTTAGCCAAACCAAGTCTCGTTCTTTTTGCTTTATACATCTTTAAAAAACACTTCCTTAGCTATAGCTAGGGGCATATTTTTTAAATCGTCTAAAACAAAAATAACTTCCACTTATACGACACAGCACACTTAACTTAACACTAGTTACTCAGTAACATTCAATTTTAACATATTGGTTCTATACTTTTTCTTAATTGGCATACTAGCCATAGTAATATAAGCATCTCCTTTTTTCAAATGCCCTTCCTTTTTAAGAATCTCTTCTACTTTTTCAATAGTTTCATCCGTAGTGTCGTTCGATTCAAAATAATACCCTCTTACTCCCCATATTAAGTTAATCATGGTAAGTAGTTTTTTATTACCCGTAAATATGAAAATATTAGCCTTCGGTCTTTTGGCAGAAAGTTTCCAAGCTGTAAATCCAGACCAAGTCATTCCTGCAATTACGTGCGCTCTGGTATCGTGGCTAAGCCTTACCGCAGTTTGCACTAAGCTGGTTGGGTAAAAATCAGGAGATTCAGGGCTTTCAGCATGGTACTTAAAATAAATATTATCATAATTAGACTCCACTGATCCAATAATTTTATTCATGCTTTCAACCGCAAGCACAGGAAACTTACCTGCTGCGGTTTCAGCAGAAAGCATAACCGTATCTGCCCCATCTATTACTGAGTTTGCAACATCATTGGTTTCTGCTCTTGTAGGCCTTGCATTTGTAATCATGCTTTCAAGCATTTGCGTAGCAACAATTACAGGTTTTGAAGCATCATTACATTTTTTAATAATATTCTTTTGAATCATTGGAACATCCTCCATTTCCACCTCAACTCCCAAATCTCCCCTTGCTACCATAATGGCATCAGTAGCATCTATAATGGCATCAATTTTTTTAACAGCTTCAGGCTTTTCAATTTTAGCAATTACTCTTATATCTTTTTTTGCCGCTTCAATACGCATTTTTAAATCTACAATATCGAGAGGATCTCGAACAAAAGATAAAGCAATCCAATCTACATCATGTTCAATGCCAAATTTTAAATCTACAATATCCTTTGGTGTTAAGGATGGAGCAGATACATTACTTGAAGGCAGATTTATTCCCTTTCGTGATTTTAAAGATCCGCCATGTATAACCTTTGCATACACATCGTTTCCCTTAACTGACTCCACTCTAAGTTCAATGTTGCCATCATCAATTAGAATGCTCTCACCTTTGTTTACATCCTTTGCTAAACCTTTATAGGTAGTACTAACTTTTTTAGCATTTCCTAATACTTCTTCAGTAGATATAATTATTGCATCTCCATCATTTATAACGGTTCCATCTTCTACTGTATCCAGACGTATTTTAGGCCCTTGCAAATCTTGAAGAATAGAAATATTAATATTTAGCTCTTTGTTTAACTCTCTAATGTACTTAATAACTTTGGCGTGATCTTCGTGTGTACCGTGCGAAAAATTGAGTCTAAATACATCTGTACCGGCAATTATGAGTGCCTTTAGCATTTTTTTTGAATTTGATGCAGGACCAACTGTAGCTATTACCTTGGTTTTATTAAAAATAATATTGTTCATTGTTAGAAAATAAAATTATCCTTTGATTTAAGTTTTGTAGTATCAATTAATTGAACAAAAGATAACTCGGGTATTGATTGTAGCATCTTAACCATATCAGGCAATTCCATAAATTGGCCTTCGCCATCAATCAATAAAAAATAGTCAATGTGAAGTAGTTCCTTCGCCATGTATTCTACCTCCTCTTTGTCAATACTTTTATTCTTTACCAAGTCGATTTTATTATAATCAATTTGGTAACAATAATTACTAAAAGCAGCTTTCTTGCTTTTAGTAAAGTTCATTACTAGTTCATCCACTAGAATCAACTCTATCTCAAATACTTGGTTAATTTTCCAGGCGAGCTTATAATCTTTTAAAGAAGTTACGATACCTATAACCGAAGCTTCATCTTCAACTTCAACTTCTAACCTCTTTTTGCTCATGCAGGGTGCAAAGATATGTTTATCGCATTTTAAATAACTACTAATTACTGTAGTTATTATTTTTATCGAGTAAGTTTTTTACTAACAAAGGATGCCTATTTCAACTTTCATGATTAATTAATTCAGAAAAACATATTCATCCAGTTAATCAAGTTGTAAATTGCTACCAATAAGTAATGAAATATAATTTTTATTTGTTTGACTTTATAAATGAATTGTATTCCTTTGCATCGAATTTTCACCAAACAATTAGAAGAAAATGTCTGAAATTGCACAAAAAGTAAAAAGCATCATAATTGATAAGCTTGGAGTAGAAGAATCTGAAGTAACAAATGAAGCTAGCTTCACAAACGATTTAGGAGCTGACTCACTAGACACAGTTGAACTTATTATGGAGTTCGAAAAAGAATTTAACATCTCTATTCCAGACGATAAAGCTGAAAATATTGGCACAGTTGGCCAAGCAGTTACTTATCTTGAAGAAAACGTAAAATAAGACTTTGGAATTACGAAGAGTAGTAGTTACCGGACTAGGTGCCCTAACTCCAATAGGAAATACTGTTGATAAATTTTGGCAGGGATTGTCTAATGGAGTTAGTGGTGCTGCTCCGATTACACTTTTTAATGCAGAATTATTTAAAACCAAATTTGCGTGTGAAGTTAAAAACTTCAACCCTACAGATTTTTTTGATCGTAAGCAGGCACGTAAAATGGATAGGTTTACCCAGCTCGGCATGGTTGCTGTTGATGAAGCAATTAAGGATTCTGGATTAGATCTGGAAGCTATTGACTCAGATAAATCTGGTGTAATTTGGGGTTCTGGCATTGGTGGTATTAATACTTTTCAAAACGAAGTTGATAATTATGTAGAAGGAGGAAGAATCCCAAGATTTAATCCTTTCTTTATCCCAAAAATGATTGCAGATATAGCAGCTGGCTATATTTCTATTAAATATGGTTTTAGAGGACCAAACTTCGTAACTGTATCTGCTTGTGCTTCGGGCACAAATGCAATTATAGATTCGCTTAACTATATTCGCTTAGGTCATATGGATATTGCCATTACTGGTGGTTCCGAAGCGGCTGTATGCGAAGCAGGTTTAGGAGGATTTAGCTCTATGAAAGCCTTATCTGAAAGAAATGATGCACCTGAGAAGGCATCACGGCCTTTTGATAAAAACAGAGATGGCTTTGTACTTGGAGAAGGAGCTGGAGCACTAATTTTAGAAGAATACGAGCATGCAAAAGCTCGTGGTGCTCGTATATATGCCGAAGTTATTGGTGGAGGCATGTCTGCTGATGCGCATCACATCACCGCACCGCACCCTGAAGGTAAAGGAGCAAAAGCAGTAATGCGAAATGCATTACGAGATGCAAATATTAACCCTACAGAAGTAGATTACATTAATGTACATGGCACATCCACTCCTCTTGGAGATATAAGTGAAGTACTAGCCATAAAAGATGTATTTGGAGATCACGCATACAAAATAAATGTAAGTTCTACCAAATCAATGACAGGGCACTTATTAGGTGCAGCAGGAGCTATCGAAGCTATTGCAGCAATTAAGGCCATCCAATATTCATTAATTCCACCAACGATTAACCACGAAACAATTGATGAAGGACTTGATCCAAAAATCAATTTTACGTTAAACAAAGCTCAGAAAAGAAATGTTAACATAGCATTGAGTAATACTTTTGGTTTTGGAGGACATAATGCCTCGCTTGTTTTTAGAAAACTAAAGGAGTAGTGCACAAGGTATTTAGGCGAACCCTGAACCTTTTTAAATCTTACTCAACAGAAGACCAACACCTTCGTTCAGTAATAGAATCTATTACTGGAAAAAATCCAATTACATTAAAGCTATATAAATTAGCATTTAAACATTCTTCTGCCTCAGAAGTAGATAAATATGGACGAAAAGAGTCGTATGAAAGGTTAGAGTATTTAGGTGATGCCTATTTAGGAGCCGTAGTTGCTGAATATCTTTACAAAAAATACCCATTTAAAGATGAAGGATTCCTAACAGAAATCCGTTCCCGAATTGTTAACCGTGAATCACTTAATCAACTTGGTCGTAAATTAGGACTGGATAAAATCATTGAAGTTGATCAAAAAAATGGGATTCGAAGACATAAATCTATTTATGGCGATATTATGGAATCGCTAATCGGAGCTATTTACTTAGATTATGGATTTAATACTTGCAGACACTTTATTTTACATAAACTAATCGAGCATAATTTTGATATTGACAAATTAATAAGTGAAAACCCTAACTTTAAAAGTCAAATTATTGAATGGAGCCAAAAAAATGGCAAAGAGGTTAGGTTCGAAACTGAAAGTGTAACCGAAAAAGGCAATTTTAAAGAATTTGAGGTTTCGTTGTATATTGAAGATACCTTTGTTGTGAAAGGCCACGGGCCTAATAAAAAGAAGGCGGAACAATCAGCCGCCCGAAAAGCTTTAGAATCAATTTCGGTTGAATAATAAATCTATCGTATGCGAATTGCAGGTGCTTCATTAAATCAAACTCCATTAGATTGGGCAAATAATACCAGCAATATTATCGATGCCATTTCGATGGCAAAAAAAGACCAAGTAAACATCCTATGCTTACCAGAATTATGCATAACAGGATATGGCTGTGAAGATATGTTTCTTGCACCCTGGGTTCAGCAGCAAGCACTAGAAGAAGTTACTAAAATACTACCACATACAACTAATATCACCGTAACCTTAGGGTTGCCTTTGAGGTATAAATCTGAGATTTATAATACCGTTTGCCTTGTTTCAGATGGCAAAATTTTGGGTTTTCAAGCCAAGCAAAAATTACCCAATTACGGCATCCATTACGAACAACGATGGTTTACCCCTTGGTTACAAGGACAAAAAAATATTTACATAGATAATGTCGAATACCAATTTGGAGATTATACTTATCAAATTAAAGAGGCCTTAATTGGTTTTGAAATTTGCGAAGAGGCTTGGAATAAAGACCG
>CAZQWZ010000053.1:2503-13942 GCA_964596935.1 uncultured Roseivirgaceae bacterium | reverse complement strand
TTTATTTAGGGTTATATCCACATGGATATAACCCTTTTTTTATACAAGAAAGTTTATAAAAAGAAAGGATTCTAATCGCATCTTGTTAAATGAAACAAAATGTAAGTTTGCACCATCATAAACTTGCGAATATGCGCTATACACCTCCTTCGAATAAATTATATATCAAAAATAGATTAAAATTTACAAAGCAATTGGAGTCAAATTCAATTGCAATTTTTAATTCTAATGATATAATGCCTACTAATGCAGATGGCCTAATGCCATTCAGACAAAATAATGATTTGCTCTATCTTTCTGGCATTGATCAAGAGGAAACTATTTTATTGATGATGCCAGATTACCCTATTAAAAATAACAGGGAAATATTATTCATAAAGGAGACTAGTGATTTAATTGCAATCTGGGAAGGGCATAAGTTTACCAAGGGTGAGGCGCGTGAATTATCTGGGATACAATCTGTTTATTGGATATCTGAGTTTGAACAAGTTTTTAGTTCATTGGTTGTTGAAGCAAAAAATATTTATTTAAATAATAACGAGCATACGCGTGCGGTTACAGAAGTTGAAACTCGTGATGAGCGGTTTTCTAAATTTTGCAGATTAAAGTACCCTAATCATGCATATAATCGTTCGGCACCTATAATGCATGTTATTAGGTCTATTAAGGATCAAGAAGAAATAGACATGTTGCAAAAGGCCAGCAATATTACGAATTCTGGTTTTCGGAGAGTTCTTAAATTTATAAAGCCTGGTGTAGAAGAATTTGAGATTGAAGCTGAATTTATACATGAATTTATAAAAAACAGATCGTTGGGTTTTGCATACCAACCTATTATTGCAAGTGGTACTAGTGCTTGTGTATTACATTATGTTGATAATAATAAGGCGTGTAATACAGGAGAAATATTGTTAATGGATGTTGGTGCTGAGTATGGTAATTATAGTGCAGATATGACTAGGTCGGTGCCTGTGAGTGGGATATATACAGCTAGACAAAAAGATGTATATAATGCTGTTTTAAGAGTTCAGAAATTAGCCATTAAAATGCTACGACCTGGAGTGATAATAAATGATTATCATAAAGAAGTTGGACTTATTATGGAGAAGGAGCTACTTGGTTTAGGGCTAATTGATAAAACTGATATTAAAAATCAAGACCCGTCTAATCCAGCATATAAAAAGTACTTTATGCATGGCACATCTCATTATTTAGGATTAGATGTTCATGATGTTGGTAATTTTTACAAACCAATTTGTGAAAACATGGTTTTTACTGTTGAGCCTGGGATATATATAAAAGAGGAAGGTATTGGAATTAGACTTGAAGATAATATTGTTATTAAAAATAAAGCCAACCTTAACTTAATGGCTAATATTCCTATTGAAGTTGATGAGATTGAGACTTTAATGAATGAATAGTTCTTTATTTAGCATAAATAACAGTTGTACATTAGAATTTTATTAGCACTGAAGATATTATAAAATGATTGGCAATTTTAAGATTTGAAATTTTTAGACTCAATAATTTCTTGTAAATAAAATAGCTAAATTACTTGATATATTACCTGACTTTATCTCTTTAGGCAAAGAATTGATTGGGATGTATGTAAAAGATAAAGGTTAATTAGAGTTGGACACTGTTGGGCTTAAAAAGATAGGGTTAAATTTAGTTTAACTATTTTTTGACTTAAGTAATTATATTTTTGAAATGAATATATGTGGAGTATAAAGAGTGTTATTTTTCTGATACCTCTAGGGCATCTTTTTTTGAGCTGTGAACAAAACAAGTCTTCTCAATCACAAACAGCCTTAATGTATTCTACTAACGAACACATAGGAGAATCTGCCTGCATTCAATGCCATAAGACTGAATTTAATGATTGGAAAGGCTCGCACCATGATTGGGCGATGAAACTACCCAATGATATTACAGTGTTGGGTAATTTTAATGATGCTTCTTTTTCTGCAGATGATGAGAACTATTTTTTTTATAAAAAGGGTTCTGTTTTCTATGTAAAAACTGGCAAAAAGGGCGAAGAAGTTGAGTACGAAATTGCACATACTTTTGGTGTTACTCCCTTGCAGCAATACCTGATTAAATTCCCTGATGGTAAATATCAAACATTAAGAGCAACATGGGATACTGAAAAAAAACAATGGTTTAATCAAAATAAAGGTCAGGAAATTACTGATAACGATTGGCTACACTGGAGACAAGGAGGCCAACGCTGGAATACCATGTGTGCTGAATGCCACTCTACTAACTTAAAGAAAAACTATAATTTAGCGAAAGATGCATTTTCAACAACTTACGATAATATAACGGTAAGTTGTGAGGCTTGCCATGGGCCTGCTGGTGCTCATATAAACTGGGCCTCTGCTACAAATCCAAAAGGAAACCCTCAAATAGAAAGTACAGGTTGGAATCAAAAAGATCAGATTAATCAATGCGCAGGTTGCCATGCAAGGCGGGTAAAGCTTACCGAAGTTATGAAGACCAATGTAGCATTTGATGATCAGTTTATGTTGCAAACAATCAATTCCGAATACTATCATCCAGATGGTCAAATAATGGAAGAAGATTATGTGATGGGTTCTTTCGTGCAAAGTAAAATGTATGCAGAAGGGGTTAAATGTGGTGATTGCCATAATGTACATTCCAATAAGCTCAAGTTCGAGGGAAACGCACTTTGTATGCAATGTCATGTGCCCGCTTATGATTCTGAATCACATCATTTTCATAAAGGAAAAAATAAATCTACCCAATGTGTAAGTTGCCATATGACAGGTGCTGTTTTTATGGGCAATGATTTCCGTAGAGATCATAGTTTTCGGGTGCCAAGGCCAGATCAAAGTATAAGCTATACCACCCCAAATGCTTGTACTGGTTGTCATAAAGATAAATCTAATGCATGGGCTGCTAATTGGATTGAGAAGTGGTATGGGAAAGAACGAGATGATCATTTTTCGGATTATTTATTAAAAGCATCGCAACCTCCTTATGATGATCGTACTAGAGATGAAGTCTTACGATTTATAAATAACCTTAACTACCCAGCCATAGCAAGAGCCACAGCCTTGGAGTACTACCCACTTAACGGGGTTAAAGAAGAATTTGAGATGTTGTTAACGGTATTAAAGGATAGTTCTGCGTTAATGCGTTATAATGCGCTAAACAAGTTTCAGCCGTACCCATTAGAGCAAAAACTAAGTTTTGCATTAGCTTATATGGAGGATAGTACAAAACTAGTTCGAATTGGAAGTGCTCAATTAATTGCAGAAATGGATTTATCTCAACTTAAGCCTGCAGAAAGAAATAAAGCACAAGCAGCAAGGAATGAATTACTTACGATGATGAAGACCAACGCTGATTTTCCTTTAGGAAGATTGCAATTAGGAGATTATTATTACAAGCAACAAAATATACAAAGAGCTATTTTAGAATATGAAATGGCATTGAAAATGGACTCTTTATTAACTCCAGTTTATAGTAACTTGGCTACTGCTTACAGTATTATAGGTAATAACAAGAAAGCCCTTGAAACTTTAGATAAGCTTATTCTACTAGAACCAAGTTATGGAAGAGCTTATTATTTGCGAGGTTTGTTATATTACGAAATTGGAAAAATTCAATTAGCAATTGATAATCTTAAGAGCTCTATAAAAATAGATTCTTCTAATTATCGAGCTTTTTACAATTTAGCCAATTTGTACTATTTAAGTAATGAAAGCTCCAAAGCTGAAGCTATTATGATGCGAGGCTTGCAGCTTCAGCCCAATGCGCCAGATGGCAATCAGCTGCTGCAGCTGATTAGGAATAAATAATAATTGCTTTTTTCTCTAGTTTAAATCCCACTAGTTTTTTTGAAGAGGTTACTGAATGTTGCCTAGCCATATAGCAAGTAAGTCAATTTCGATTAAGACCTTTTCGTTGCACTACGCAATGAAGAAGTTTTGCCAAAGTGCCGAAAAATAAGAGGGCTAAGCTACATTCACTTCTTGAATACCCCGATATTTATAGATTTTAAGTTGAAAATGTTGCTCTACATATAGTTTTAGCCTGTTTAAGATAAGTTCAAGCTGTTTTTCGTTAGTAATTCCAAATACAGTTATTTCTAAAAATGCCCTCATTACCACTCGGTTGTGAAGTAATTGTGTTATCCATTGCATAAAAGTAACTTTCCATTCTGATTTGTATTTTGTATAATGAGAATCTCCATCAAACAAAAAGGCCAATTGGATTTCGCCATGCTTAAACCTATATATGCCAGCCAAATCATCATAAATCTCTTGAAATAGGGAAACATTAGTAAATGTAGCAGAACGAATGGTCTCAATTGTGTTATCAACCAATCCTAAAGGGTTGTGAAACGTCTCGTAATACTCTTTTACATACTCAACCAACCATTCAAGTAGCTCGTCTTCAGTTCTTACTTGTACCTCTTTGAGAATGTAATTTTTATCTGCTGGAAATAATTTTTTCCCTGTAGAGATATCTAGTTCATTTAACTCAGTTAATTGAATAACTTTAGTATTTCTCTTGTTCATTTGGGAAATCGTTAGATTTTACATCAGTTATATAGTTGCCAACTGCCTCATTAATAATTGTTTGCAAATCGGCATACATTCTTAAAAAACGGGGCTTAAAATCTTGGGTTATACCCAACATATCCTGCATTACAAGTACTTGCCCATCAACGTCTTTTCCTGCACCAATACCAATTACCGGAATGCTTATAGATTTGGTAACTTTAGCGGCTAATTTGGCCGGTATTTTTTCTAAAACAATGGCAAAGCAACCAACCTCTTCTAGTAATTTAGCATCTTCAATTAGCTTTTTAGCTTCTTCTTCTTCTTTAGCTCTTACAGTATATGTACCAAACTTATAAATACTTTGTGGAGTTAGGCCTAAATGCCCCATAACTGGCACACCTGCTGTTAGAATTCGAGCGACCGAATCTTTTATTTCTGCTCCCCCTTCAAGCTTAACCGCATGGGCACCAGATTCTTTCATAATTCGAATGGCTGAGCGAAGTGCTTCACCCGAATTTCCTTGGTAAGAGCCAAAAGGCAAATCAACTACAACGAATGCGCGTTCAACAGCTCTTATTACCGAAGCAGCATGGTAAATCATTTCATCAAGTGTAATTGGCAAGGTGGTTTCATGACCCGCCATTACCATAGAAGCGGAATCTCCTACCAATATAATATCGATGCCTGCCCCATCGAGAAGCCTAGCCATAGAATAATCATAGGCGGTAAGCATAGCGATTTTCTCGCATTTTTGCTTCATTTCTAACAACCTATGGGTTGTAACTTTCTTTATATTGGGCTTATGAACTGACATATTAAGTTAAGTAAACTCCTTTTTGTTTTCCCTCCATTTTTACAATAATATGCTCTGATAATGTTGTTGAAAGTTCGTATCCTGTATATTTTGGGCTAATTGGGAAGGCAGTATGGCTTCTGTTTATAAGCACAGCCACTTCGATTTTTTTAATTTTTTGATCTAAGAAAGGCTTTAAACTATAAGCCAATGTTTTGCCTGTATTCAACACATCATCCACCATAATAACCACCTTATTAGTTAAGTTGGTTGGCAAATCTTTTTCAGCAATTGGCTTTGAAGGGTTTTCTTTATCCAAATTAATTTTTAGAACATTTGTTTTAATTGGCGAAATTTCATCCAAGATATTAGCCAATAAACGAGCTAATACTTCTCCTTGTTCGCAAATTCCTGCCAAAATAAGTTCTTTAACCCCGTAATTATTCTCGTAAATTTCATAGGCAATTCTTCTAATTCTCTGATCTATTTGAACAGCGTTAAGAACAACTATGTGGTTATCGGAGTTTAACATTATCTAACAGGAACGGCTTTGCTATCTTTAAAGGTAGATAAAATAACCATTGATTGCATATCTGCTATAACTTCAATATTACTTATTTCTTCTAGCATTAATTTTTGATACCTAGAAATATCTTCAGAAACTACTTTAAGCATAAAATCGCCTGTTCCTGTGGTATGATGGCACTCTATTACTTCTTCTAATGTATTAATGGATTCTATAAATTTATCGATGGTGTCTTTATTATGTTGCTTTAAAGAAACCATAACAAAGGTGGTTACTCCCAAGCCTAATTTTTCTTTATCAAGTACCGCATGATAGCTTTTGATATAACCAATTTGCTCTAATTTTTTTACTCTTTCAAGAGTTGGTGCAGGGGAAAGACCTATATCTTTTGATAATTGTGAGTTTGTGATTCGCCCATCTTTCTGTAATATTTTTAAAATATTACGATCTATATTGTCAAGTTTAAATTTAGCCATATCGTGAATATAAAGTTGCAAAGTTAAGGGCATTGGTATTAATTTCCTTATTGCTCCTTATTTTTCTGATAGTATTTATAATGTTCATACGTGCCTTCTAGAGGCTTTCCTTCAACTCTATTTTTTAAAAAGTTAAGTAGTCCTTTTACATTTCCTCCTGCTGGGTTTAAACCTTCATTGCCTTTCATAAACATTGTGTGGTTATCATAGGCATTCATTTTTAGCTTAAAAGATTTCATATATAAGTATTGATAGGTAGCTAATTCGATGCTCTTTTTTGCATGCTCTATTTCTATTTCAACAGGTACTTCTGTGGCCATCACTTCTTCTTTTAGGTTGGCTAAGGTGGCAGGCAGAGTTCTTATGGTTACTGATTGCAAATAGGTAATGTCTTTTAACAGAATAACATTTAGGCCTATATCTTTGGTGTTTACAGAATCTGGCACTGTATAGGTTTTAGTTTTATAGCCAATATATGAAAAGTGGAGGGTGTCTTTTTTTGAAATTCTCAACTCGAAATTTCCGTAAATATTGGAGGTTGTACCCGTAGAATCTATAATTATATGAGCAAAGGGGAGGGGCTCCATGGTGTCATCTCCATATACTGTTCCTTTTATTGCAATTTGCTCTGATTGAGCATATAATGATAGGTTGAGACTAAAGAATAAGGCTATTAAGGAAAGGGATTTTGTCATATTTCGAATATTAGAAGTGCCTTCTAATTTTTAAATTTAATTTTTACTTGTCTTTTTTCTTCAATTGCTACTCCATTTTCTACTGCTGGTAACCAATTTGGACCGGTAGTAATAAGCCTCATTGCTTCTGCATCACAACCATGCCCAACGCTTTTAATTATTATTATATTCTTAATTGCTCCGTTAGCAGAAATCGTAACTTCTAAAACGACTGTGCCTTTTGTTTTAGTATCTATTGCTTCTTGTGGATATTTCAAGTTTTGTTCAATAAAAACTTTTAATGCGCTCATGCCTCCTTGTGGGATAGGTTCTTTTTGGTCTTTCAGTAGGGCTGTAGGTTTACTAACAGCTTTCCTTGCAGATTGTGCTGCCATTGGAGCAGCTTGCACAATTTCTTGTTCTTTTGCTGTTTCATCAAGAGCTTTTTCAGATGGGGTGCTTATAGCTAAGTCACTTTCATTGCTTAGCGCACTGCCAGCTACTAAGTTGATAATAGGTTCTGCTTCCTCTTCTTTTTCAGCAATAATTATTTTCTGTTTTGCGCTTTGGGCAGGAGCTATATCAGCTGGTTTTTCAAATTCAGTAGTATTACTGCTTTCCACAATGGGTTCTTCCGTAATTATCCTATTTTCAGTTGGTTGTATTAGTTCATGGCCATCCTTAGCTATGCTTTTTGCCTTTTTTGCTATTTCTTTTTGCTCAATAGGAGTATTATCTGCTATGTTTTGATTTTTGCTGCTATTATTAAAAAGAAAATACGATAAACCAAACACGGATACCAATGCTACACTAGCAGCAATGGCCAAGTAATTAACATTATTTTTCTTAGGTTGAGGCAATACATTTTCGTGAATTGTACTTAGTACATCTTCTGGTTTTTTTAATAGCCCAATACCTTCAATTGCATCACTACATAATTCACACTCAGTCAAATGCAACTCCAATCGGTACATTTCATCGTTGCTAAGTACTCCGTTTGCATAATCAAGAAGCTCTTCTTGTGTTAAGTGCTTATAAATATCGATATGGTTATTTTTATTTTTCAATAGAAGATTCTATACATTGCTTTAAATTTCTTTTACCGTTTTGAATATTACTTTTTACCTTGTTTAAAGTATATCCTGTTAAGTTAGTTACTTCTTTATAGCTTTTTTTCTTCATATAAAACAGGCTTACACAAGTGCCTTGTTCTTTATTAAGTTCCTCTATGCACTTTTCAAGTACGGTTAATTGTTCTTCAAGTGTGTGTTCTATTATAGGACGCTCCTGAAGTTCAAATTCCATAGACTCAGCTAATTTATTTTGATCATTATCAATTTTAGCTTGTTTTCTAAGTTCTGCAATGCAGTAGTTTTTGGCAACAACATAAAGCCAACCACCAAAATTAGTTATTTCACTGGTTATTAATTTCTCTGTTAAAGATTCATAAAGGTTCATTACTCCATCTTTCGCAGCTTCTACATTTTTTAAATATTTCATACATACACCCATAATTAAATGTGTGTATCTGCTGAAAAGCTCTGCCAAAAACTTTTGTTCACGATTTTTTTTATACCGCTCAATAAGTTCCTGGTCGCTTAATAAAGATGTTCTTCCTAGTAAATTCATTAACTAATGGCAAAAAAATGAAATTTATTTATGGAAAGCAACCAACACAGACATCATAAGAGTGAAATCAAAAAATAAAATAATTTAATCATCAAAATAAAAGATATGAAAAAGACGAAAAAACTTGTGTTAACAGTATTATTCGTAGCAATTACTGCCGCACTTTATGCAAATCAAATTAAAGGGATTGTTTTGGATGCATCGGCTAAAATTCCTTTGGCAAATGTTACTGTATCAATTGCAGGAAGCTCTATTAGCGCATTAACCGATAATAAAGGAGAGTTCTCTATTTATGCAAATTCTGGAGATATTTTACTTATCGAACTTAAAAATTATACTAGAAAAAAAATATTGATAGGTAACCAAACCTATATAAAGGTGTTGTTGGCAGTTGTTCTTCTAAAAGAAGAATTGCCTGTTGAAGCAGAAATGGAGCATGATATGGTTATGGCAGCTCCTCAGAGAAAAATGATGGGAAAGGTAAGATCATCAAACTATGGATTCTATGTTTCGGAATATAAGGAAAGCTATCCAAGCTGGAATACAGAAGAGTATAGTACGATCCGTGAAAATGGTTATAAAAATCCTAAGAACGATCCTCTATCTACGTTTTCAATTGATGTAGATGCGGCATCGTATAGTAATGTGAGAAGGTTTTTGAATATGGGCCAAACCCCTCCTAAAGATGCGGTAAGAATTGAAGAATTAATCAATTATTTTAATTACGATTATTCTGAACCTAAAGGAAACCAAGTATTTTCGGTTAATACTGAAGTAGCCACAGCTCCTTGGAACCCAATGCACCAGTTAGTGCATATAGGTATTCAAGGTAAACATATTGCCACGGATGATTTACCAAATTCTAACCTTGTGTTTTTATTAGATGTATCAGGCTCTATGAATAGCCCTCATAAATTACCTCTTTTAAAATCAGCATTAAAATTATTGGTAGGTGAGTTAAGAGAAGGCGATAAAGTTTCGATTGTTGTGTACGCAGGTGCTGCAGGCTTGGTGTTGCCTCCTACCGATGGCGAAAACAAAGAAGCCATAATTTCAGCATTGGATAGATTAAATGCGGGAGGCTCAACAGCAGGTGGTGCAGGTATTAAGTTGGCTTATGCAACTGCAAGAGAGCAATTTATTAAAGGCGGAAATAATAGAATTATTCTAGCAACCGATGGTGATTTTAATATTGGGGCTTCAAGCAATGCTGAAATGGAACGATTGATTGAAAAAGAGCGAGAAAGCGGAGTATTTTTAACAGTGCTTGGTTTTGGTATGGGCAATTATAAAGATTCTAAAATGGAAATTTTAGCAGATAAAGGCAACGGCAACTATGCCTATATCGATAATATTCTAGAAGCTAAAAAAGTGTTAGTCAACGAATTTGGAGGAACGCTATTTACCATTGCCAAAGATGTTAAAATCCAAGTTGAGTTTAACCCTGCCATTGTTCAGAGCTATAGATTGATTGGGTATGAAAATAGATTATTGAATAAAGAGGATTTTAATAATGATAAAAAGGATGCTGGTGAATTAGGGGCTGGGCATACGGTTACCGCTTTGTATGAAATTGTACCTGTGGGAGTTGAGTTTAATCCGGGCTCTGTAGATCCACTTAAATATCAAACACCTACTAAAGTTGTAAAAACAACAAATACTAATGAAATGATGACTGTAAAAATCAGATACAAAGAACCAGATGGTAACAAAAGTAAATTGGTTATCCAAACCATAAAAAATGCAGGCATGAATTGGAAATATGCATCTGATAATTTTAAATGGTCGGCAGCAATAGCAGAATTTGGTATGATTTTAAGAGATTCTGAATACATTGATATAGATTCTTATACTCAAGTATTATCACTTGCTAAGGCTGCCAAAGGCAAAGATGAATTTGGTTATAGAAGCGAATTTATCAGATTAATTGAAACAGCAGAATTGCTTACCAAAAAATAGTTGAGTTGAGTAGTTAAGGAGTATGTGTGAACATACTCCTTTTTTTTATACTTTAGCTTTTCAACTTTACTATGAAATGGCAAGAGCATTAAAATTTAAAGCTTGGGATACTAAAAACAAACTTCTGAAGCGGCTTGGGAAAGTAGAACTCGTTAAAGGAGAGTTAAAACTTGACAATCACATTATTCTTCAGTTTACTGGGCATTTTGATAAATTGGGTCACGAAATTTACGAGGAGGATATACTGCTTAGCAATGGCGAAAAACGCTCTTTAGTAATTTGGAGTGAAGTGCATAACGGTTGGAGAATTGAAGAAGATGGACTTAATAAGCCACTTATTGCATCTTTTGCTAAAGCATCAACTAGGCTATATAATTTTCACGAAAAAAGTTAAGCAATATTAAGTAGGTTAAAACTGCGATGCTTTTATCTTTTTTTGCACGTATTTAATGGCAGCTGCTACTGTCGCTAATTGTTCTACATCATCATCAGGAATTCGGATGTCAAAGGCTTGCTCAAATTCCATAACTAATTCTGCATAATCGAGAGAATCTATTCCTAAATCTTTTCGAAGATTGGCATCCGGAGTTACTTCGGTTTCTGCCAACCCCAATTTATCTACTAATATTGATTTTATTTTTGCAGCTACGTATTCCATTTGATTATTGAATTTTATAAATACAAATTAATATAAAAAATGCGATAACCCATGTAGTTGTATTGATTTTGCAGCGAACATTTGATTGTTCAACTATTAAAATCGCATTGTAAATTCGGTGCCCTCATCAATTTGAGTAATAACCGTTAACGAGCCTTTGTGTTTTCTCATAATTTGCCTTGATAAACT
>CAZQWZ010000053.1:0-2403 GCA_964596935.1 uncultured Roseivirgaceae bacterium | reverse complement strand
TTGGCCAAATCTCTACCACCTGTTTTTAACTTAAAAAACATATTTACAAGCTCTTCACTTAAACTTTGTAATTCGGTAATGTATTTTATGTTATACACCTGTAATAGCTTTTTAGCGGCATTATTCATTACCTCAACTTTGCCCTCTTCATCAATGGCAATAAGGCCGATGCCCGCATGTTGCACTATATTTTTAAAAAATAAAGACTCTTCGTTTTTATGAGATGATTGAGTTTTATGCCTTTTAAGTAATTGGTTTATTGAATTATGTAATTGGCTGGCGGTAGCGTTAGAATAAAATGCTTCGTTTTCTGGAGAATAGTTTTGCTTTTCGATGGCATTTAAAATCTCCTTAACCTCTGTATTTGGCTCGTGTAAATATTTTAATAAGCTAATCACTTGCACCATAAGCAGCACTACAAATAATAAAATGGTAATAGCAAGCGAGTTATTAAGCCAAGTGCCAACCACAATAAACATGGTAAAGAGCAATCCGCCTAATCTAAAAAGAATAGATTTATCGTATGTACTAAAGGCCGTACTTCTCAAGTCTTCGATAAAGCGAAGCCCGAGTGAGTCCCAGTTCTTTGGCTGCTTTGGAGATGTTGCCATTATTTTTTTCTAATACTTTTTCGATTACAGATCTTTCTACTTCTTCCAAGTTAAAACTATCTGAAGCATTTGAGCTTGATAGTGCACTCCTTAAGAAAAAGAAGTCCATTGTGGTTAATTCTTCTTCTTCGCTCATAATGATGGCTCTTTCAATGGCATGTTGTAATTCTCTAACATTACCCGGCCAAGGATATTTTTGGAGTTTTTCAACTGCTCCTTCTTGGATTCCGATTACCTCTTTTCGATACTTTTTGGCATACATATTAATAAAATGCTTTGCTAATTGAGGGATATCTTCCACGCGATTTCTTAATGGAGGTAAGTTAATTTCAACCGTATTTATCCGGTAGAGTAAATCTTGCCTAAAATCATTGGTTTCTACCATTTCTAATAATGGCATATTGGTAGCGCAAATGAGTCTTATATCTATTTTTTTAGGCTGGTTATCTCCTAATTTAGTAATTTCTCTATTTTGTAAAGCTGCTAATAACTTAGATTGTAATGGTAAACTTAGATTGCCTATTTCATCTAAAAACAGGGTTCCGCCATTGGCAGATTCAAAGCGGCCAATTCTATCCGAATGTGCATCGGTAAATGCTCCTTTTTTATGCCCAAATAACTCACTTTCAAATAATGTTTCAGTAATGGCACCCATATCTACACCTACATATACATTATCTGCTCGTAACGATTTTTGATGAATAGCTCTAGCAATAAGTTCTTTACCCGTTCCATTTTCGCCCAATATAATTACGTTGGCATCTGTGCCTGCTACTTTATCAACTAATTTGTAGATGTATTGCATAGCGGGGCTGCTGCCAATAATATCTTTAAATGGTTGATTAATATCTTCTTCAAGCTGCTTTTTAGCTTTGCGCAGTTTATCAATTTCGTTGTAAGATTGCTTAAGTTTTACGGCAGTATTTAAAGTAGCCAGTAACTTATCATTTTGCCAAGGCTTAAGCACAAAATCGGTTGCGCCTTCTTTTAATGCTTTTACAGCCATTTCTACATCGCCAAAGGCAGTTATTAGAATCACAACTGCTCGTGGGTCACGTTCCTTTATTTCGTTTAACCAGAAGAACCCTTCTTTTCCACTTGTGGTGTCTTTACTAAAATTCATATCTAGCAAAATCACATCATAAGTATCATTATTCATCAAGAAAGGTATTTTTTTGGGGTTTTTCTCAATTATAACTTGTTGTGCATGTTTTTTTAGCAAAAGCTTTGCTGCTAAGAGTACATCTTCGTCATCATCGATGACCAGTATTTTTCCTAAGTATTTTTCCACGTGTCTAAAAAGTTAATCTTATAGTTAAAACTATGCCAAAGAGTAGATTTAGCAATAGAGTACAAATGACGCATTAATAATTATGTTAAGGTACGATTGTGTAACGAAATCGGACACTTTTTTGTTCGATATTATCGACTTTGATTTTTTTTGTTCGGTTTTGTTAAAAAATGTTAAAACTGTAATCTCAATTCCGTATATTCGTATTGTTGTTATTTTAGGTTGTGGAGACAACCTGAATTATTTTGAGTTTTTGACCTTGAAACGCCTTGACCGAGGCGTTTCTTTTTTTGCCCTAAAAGTATTAGACACAAAAAAACTCCCCTTTATTTTTATAAAAAAATAGAAGGGGAGTTTTTAAATCAATCAGAACTAACACCAAATATAGGTGTTAGCCACTTATGCACATAGCAATAAGTGAATTATATTAGGTTGGTTATGGGTTAATAAGTTCTAAATAAGCAAGTTGAGTGTATGTAATACGTGTTATTCTTATATGTG
>CAZQWZ010000052.1:0-13958 GCA_964596935.1 uncultured Roseivirgaceae bacterium | reverse complement strand
TATGATTTCATTTTCAGGCGATGGACAAACTAGCGGATTGGATGGCATTAAAATGCTCTCGAATTTGGGTGGCCTGCCAGCCTTATTTTTAATGCTTGTGGTTGCATTAGGGGTGGTTAAAATGATTTGGAAATCGGGGAGATTATAACTCTGAGTTTATAAATTATTTAACTGCTAAGATTTCGAGATTTAAGATAAGTTTCTCGTGTAAATACACCTAATTCGCTGTTTTTATAATCTTTTAAATTTCTTGTAAGAACTAGGTCTATTCCCCCATTATTTATAGCAGAAAAATTTTGAAGCCCATCTTCAAAATCCTTAAACCTTGAGTTTAGAGCTTTTTCAACAATGTTTCTATCCATTTGAAGAACATCTGTTATTTGTAATAATGCTTTAAGTTTTTCAATTACCTTATTATGTGTTGCTGTTTGGTGTAATAAATAATAAACATTACTATAAATCAATGGTGTTAAAAAACCAGCTATGTTTCCTGATTCGCACAACGATAGTATTGCTGAAGAATGTTCAGCAAATGGTTTTCTGTCAAAAAAAGAGTCTAGAATAATGCCTGAATCAATCAAAATCTTATCCATTTTACAAATGCTTTTTTGCTAAGGCCTTTGTAAGTTCCTTTTTGTAATTAAAGTCTTTGGGTGCTTTAAATGAGCCTCTTAATGAATCTGCTATAGGTGTTGGTTTACTTTTAACCACACCTTCTTCCTTTACCAATACTTTAAAATAACTCTCAACAATGCCGGATAAACTACGCCCTTTTTCTTTGGCATACTCTTTTGTTTTTTCAATTAAAGCCTGCTCGATTGTAAGGGTTAATTTGGTATTCATTACTTTGTTTTTTGCAGAGTGAAACTTATTTTATAAGACGTGCAATTAATGATATTTTTGCACGTGTATAAATTTGTGTCTTTTACGAAAAATTATAAGGTTATTAAGCCAAGGCAGTTGGCGCAATGGGTTTAATTAAATATAAACTTAGTTCGATATAGGTGTATAGTGTTATACTATGGTGCCACCAAATGATCCAATATCTCATTCGCTTGTCCATCTTCTAATCTTGGGCCAAATTTAGATACCACTTTAGAGGCCGCAAGGCTTGCGATTTTTCCTGCTTCAGCACAACTATGACCATTGGTAATACCGTATAAAAATGCACCTGCAAACATATCTCCTGCTCCATTGCTGTCGATAGCATCTACATTATAACTTTCAATATCAATAAAGGTATCGCCATCAAAAATCAGAGCACCATTTTTACCTAAAGTAATAGCAAATCGTTTCGCAATAAATTTCAATTTTTCACGAGCTTCTAAAAGGTTATCAGTATCGGTATATTGCATGGCTTCGTCTTCGTTACAGAAAAGAAAATCAACACCTTTGCCAATTACTTCTTCGAAACCGGCTTTAAAAAAGTTCACAATGGCAGGATCAGAAAGTGTAATACTAGTTTTAACACCATGCTTTTCTGCTAGAGCTTTTGTCTTGATCATGGCTTCCTTGCCATTGTCAGACGTAATCAAATAGCCTTCGATATAAACGTAATCTGAGTTTTTAATGGCTTCTTCATCTATAACAGTAGAATCGATAGTTGAAGTAATTCCAAGGAATGTGTTCATGGTACGTTCAGCATCAGGCGTAACCATTACTAGGCATTTACCAGTAATTCCTTCATCTAAATTTTCAGTATTCAGATTAGTATCTAAGCCAGCTTCAGTTAAATCTTTCATATAAAAATGGCCATAATCATCATTGGCAACTTTGCAAGAATAAAAGCCTGTTCCTCCAAATTGACTAATGCCAATCATAGTATTAGCAGCAGAACCACCACCTTGTTTTTTAATGCGTTCGCCATCAATGGTCTTAACTAGCTTCGTTTGTCTTTCTTCATCCACTAAGGTCATTACTCCTTTTTCAATTTTGTTGGCTTTAAAAAAAGTATCTTCCACTTCAAATTCGATATCCACTAAGGCATTACCAATGCCATATACATTATATTTTTTCATTCTTCTCTTTCAATTATAACCGCAAAATTAATAATACAAATAAGAAATCTGCTATCAGTATCGTCATTCCTGCGAAGGCAGAAACCCGTTCTAATTTACAGATTCTCTAAAGGAGTCCTTCGTAACCTGCCTTCGCAGGAATGACAATGAAAATTATTCAACCTTATACCGATCCTTTAAAGTAATCGGATGATTTATCCATAAAAAGCACCCATATTTATAGCCTTGATAAGTATTATACAAAAAATTCATCCGATGACTGATGGCTGTTGTATGTATATTTGAAGGATGTACGCCATTATAGATATTGAGACTGATGGAGGTAGTTTAAAGAGTTCTAAAATTACCGAAATTGCTATTTTTTTACACGATGGCGAAAAAGTGATTGATTCATTTATTTCACTCATTGATCCGGAATCTTACATACCTCCATTTATTACCCAACTTACAGGCATTAGTAACGATATGGTGGTTGGTGCACCCAAATTTTACGAAGTAGCAAAGAAAATTCTTGAGATAACCAAGGATGCGATTTTTGTAGCTCACTCAGTAAATTTTGATTACACGATTATTAGAAATGAATTTAGAAAACTCGGTTTCGATTTTGATAGAGAAAAGCTGTGTACGGTAAAACTTAGCCGCAAACTAATTCCGCTACAGCCTACTTACAGTTTGGGTAAGCTTTGCGATAATCTAGGAATAGAAATTAATGGAAGACACCGTGCTGGAGGAGATGCAGAAGCAACTGTAAAGTTGTTTGAAATACTGATTGCATTGGATAACAAAAAAATTACCACAGGCAATATTAAACCCAGCGATCCTAAATTTGACAATCCCAATATAAGCGCTGAACAAATTAATACGTTGCCACAGGAGCCTGGTGTATATTATTTTTTCAATGTAAATCACGAGTTAATTTACGTGGGCAAAAGCAAAAATATTCGTAAACGGGTTATGACACATATGCTAAATAGCCAAACCAATAAGGGAATGGCGATGCGTAAAGAAATAGCTGACATTGATTTTGAAATAACGGGAAGCGAACTGGTTGCCCTCCTAAAAGAATCGGATGAGATAAAGAATAAAAACCCCTTTTTTAACAGCGCTCAAAAGCGTACGTATTTTCAATACGGTCTTTTTACAGATCAGCAATTAGATGGCTTTGTAAGGCTTGAGCTAAGAAAAATTAAAGAAGGTTCTTTGCCACTAACAGCTTATGGCTCTAGAAAAGAAGGCATTGAACATTTGTATAAACTAAATGAGGAATTTAATCTTTGCTTAACATTAACGGGGTTAAATAAATCGAAGGGAGCTTGTTTTCATTACACCATAAAGCAATGTAAGGGTGCTTGTATTGGCAAGGAACTTGCAGTTGAGTACAACAAGCGAGTGATGGAGGCGTTAAGTACTTTTAGATTTACCATCCAAAATGTGTTTGTGGTAGATAAAGGCCGTACTTTAAATGAAAGAACCGTTGTACAAGTAAAGAATGGCAGGTATATTGGGTTTGGTTTTGTGCCGCTGCAAACCATAAATAAAGGAACCGAATCACTGCATAATGCAATCGGTGCTTATGCAAATAACCGTGATGTGCAGCATATTTTAAATACTTTTATAAATAAAGGATTGTACGAACGTTTAATAGAATATTAGTTAACAAAAAAACCAAATATCTCGCCTATTAGAAGGGGTTACCCCGATAGCTATCGGGGTAAAGAGTTAACCTTTTTCAGAACGAGACAAAGAGTAAAATTTTAATTGATACATTAATTATGAAGAGAATTATTATTATTTTATTGGTGCTTTCATCTGTTGTCGGGTGTAAGCAGTATGAAGAAATACAGTTTTTAGGATTGAAAGAAGTAAAAGTAAATGGAATTAAAAATGGCAACCTTCAAATTTCTGCCAAAGCAGCATTTAATAATCCCAACGATTTTAAGGGCAAATTAAAAAGTGCTACTATTTATGCGCTATACCAAGGAGATACGCTAGCGAATGTAAGCAATGTGGATAAAGTGAGTGTTGGCCCCAATACTGATTTTAATGTGCCACTATCATTGGAAGTATCTATGAGTAAACTCCAAAAAGGATTATTATCGAATTTGGCTTCGCTTATCAGAAAAAGATCTGTAGAAATAGAATTTACAGGAAATATTAAAGTGAGCTGCTTTGGTTTTACTCAAACTATACCTGTTAATTATAAAGAAGATATTCAGTTTTAACTTGTCGGCCGTTTGAGTAGTAATGGTATTCTGAACTGTATTAAACAGATGCTAATTTTCCTGCTAGCTCATTTACAAACCCAGTCAAAGTTTCAGCAATCGAGCCAAAGCCGTAATTGCTGAAACTAAATACCTGAAGGAAATCTGGCTTCAACCCAGCAAATTTCAAAATCATTAGAAAAGCTGTTAGTGACGATACTAGCCCAATTCCAATAATTATGTTTTTTGTTATTTTAGAGTTGATTGACATAGATAATTTTGAAAAGTAATTTATGTTGCCCTTTTGACCTTGAAAGCATGTTGTTTGACCGTGTTTGTTATATAGAGGGCTTAACACATATAAAAGTTGCAAGCATTCGTAAATAAAATGATTTATTTTTATGAGATGCTCTTGAAAGTGATTCTAGCCACCTTTTAAAACAGCTTTAGTTATGAATGATTTTAAAAATATAATGGAGTTTCTCTCTAATCTTAAAAATAATAATAGTAGAGAGTGGTTTAACGATCATAAAAAAGAATTCGAACAGAATAGAGATGTATTTCTGACTTTTATCGAGCATCTAATTACAGAAATTGAAACTTTTGATAAAGATATTATAGGAGTTGAGCCTAAAAAAAGCATGTACAGGATTTACAGAGATGTTCGTTTTAGCAAAGATAAAACCCCTTATAAAACTCATTTTGGAGCATACATCTGCAAAGGGGGCAGAAGCAGCGGCAATCCTGGTTATTATGTACATATCGAACCATACGGGCAATCGATAATTGGCGCAGGCCTTTACCACCCAATGCCTGAGGCGCTAGCTAAAATACGACAAGAAATAGATTATAATGGAGATAAATTGATCGAAATTACTGGAGGATCTGCTTTTAAAAGTAGGTTTTTAATTTATCAAAATGATAAATTAAAAAGAAAGCCTAAAGGCTACGAAGGCGATAACCCATATATAGAATGGTTAAAATTGAAAAGCTTTTTAGCGATGGAGAAAATAAGTGATAAAGACATCTTAAGTAAAGGATATTCTAAAGAAGTAGTTTCTGGTTTTAAAGAAATGAACCCATTTGTACAGTTTTTAAATGAAGGACTTTCTTAATGCTATTTAGCAACATTTAATTATGAAACTGCTTTTTATTTTCTTGTTATGTTGATTACAAGCTGCAAAAGCGAACAAATTACTATGCAAGAATATACAAAGAAGAGATTTTCTTAAGCGTTAACGAAACATTTGAGTATAGTTTAGGAAATGGGATTGCCACAGAAGGTGGCTTTAGTATTGAGAAGCAAGCAACCAATTTTAACACTAGTGATATTATACCAAAAGGAAGTGGTTTACTTGGAATAAAACATGTTTATAAACCCAAACTAAACTTTAAAGGAGAAGATGCTGTAGTGCTTAAAAACTGCATAAGTATAGGAGGAGGTGATTGTGATAAAATTGAACTTTTCAACTTTATTTTTCACATAAAATAGTATTCCAAAGAAGCATAACCTTCAAGGTCACATTTTTATTATTACCTAGACTTCTTTTATAGAACGATTTTTAGTGCCCTTTTTACTATATTTAATTTTGGCTTGTAAATATTAGTAAAAAATGCTCAACAACCCTGTTGCCTTTATGTTTAGAAGGCTCAACATAGCTATTGTTTTTTTAATAGGGGTAAACCTATTTTCTATTTCATCTTTATCTGCCCAAGATTGGTTAACGGCTTATAATAATTCAGTTGCATTATACAATGAAGCTGATTCTGAAAAAGCCCTTATAGAAGCAACTAGAAGTGAGGCTTTATACAAAAAACAATATGATATAGACCATAATAATTATAGAGCAATATTAAGGCAGATTTCTATTATTAGTTATGATTTATACCAGCTAAAACAAGGCATTTATTTTGCCAAAACAGAGGTGGATTCATGGCGAAATACGATAACTGTTGATGAGGTGATCTATGTAGGTGCGCTTGATATTTTGGGTGTACTATATGCAGCAAATAGCCAATATGATTCAGCTATTTTGGTGTTGCAAGAAGCCATTAGATTGGCCATGAGCAACAGCACTTATAAGCCTGATGAACTAGGCTTGAAACAAGGCCATTTAGCAGACGCTTTATACGGCAGTGGTAATCTTAACAAAAGTGAAATTTGGTTTGAAAAATCTTTGGCTTTGTTAGAACAAGCAGAAGAACTTCCAGCTGAATATTTATCATTTTGTTATTCGTATGGGAAGGTAGCCAATAGTTTAAAACATTACCATAAGGCTGTTCCTTATTTGCAAACCATGTTGGATTATTACCCGCCTGAATATGATAACCAACCCGAAGTTATTGATGCTTTAGTTGAGCTTGGCAAAGCTGAAACAGAACTTACACATTATACATCAGGTGAAAGTCATCTTAGAAAGGCACTTGGCAGAATTTTAAATGATAAATCGGCCGAGATATACATACGTGCGACTAAATTGCTTGCAAGCAATTTAGAGCGGCAGGGCAATCATAACGAAGCAGAAAGGCTTTTAAAAGAAATTGGTTCTGAAGTTGAGAAAGGTAGCAACCAAGCAGCTTTGTTAATGGCAAACCAAGCAACTGTGTTGCTTAATAGTGGCAATTTTAATGGTGCTGTTAACTTGTTCGATAGTGCGTTGGTAATTATAAAAAACAATGAACCTTTAGATTATATAACGTTAGCTAACGTTAGCTATAATAATGCCATTGCATATAAATCTTTGGGCAATATAGAGCAATCAAAGGAGCTGTTTTGGCAAGCAGTAGAATCCTCTCCAGAAACATCTTTAATACAGCAAAAAGCTAGAATTGCAAGTGCCAGGATTTTATCAGTAGAAGGCAACAAAGCATTGGCTACTAAAATATTGGATGAAGCTAATTTTACAAAGGAATTTGAATGGAGAGATACGGAGCGAGGAAGTATTTATAATGAACTAGCAGGCTATTACCAAAATGGGGGTGATTTTGCAAAATCAGAAGAGTTCTATAAAAAAGCCTTACAGGCCGTGCCTGTTAAAACCAGTGCACAGTTATATAATAACATTGCTTTTAATTATGTTTCGTTATTGCAAAATAATGGCAATTATACCGAGGCCGAGCGATTGCTTGTAGATATAGAAAGTGAGTTAAAATCAGGTGATCCTGCATTGCAATTTATTTTTCTTCAAAATACAGGCAGCCTGTATCACGCTAAAGGAGATTTAGCTAAAGCAGAAAATCAATATGCTAAAGCACTGCAATTGGCAGGTTCCACTTATGGCGAATCAAGCAATCAATATGCAGATATATTGCTTCGGCAAGCTACACTAGCAAAAGATAAAGGAGCATACGATTTATCAGAACCCATTTTTAAGAGAGCATTGAGCCTAGTAGATGCAAAAAGTACTGAGGCCGCAGCAATATATAATAACCTAGGTATTTTATACCAATTAATGGGCAGGTTAGATGAAGCCGAAAAGCAATTTGAATCAGCTCTTACAATTTATACTAACTCACCCAGTTCTAATCATTCAGATTATATTTTAACGGAAGAGAACTTAGCAACACTTTATAGTTTAAAGGGAGATAATGACAAAGCATTAGAGTTGTTATCGCATACCGTTGAAAAAAATAAAGAAGTGTTTGGAAGCCAGAGCCCTAATTATGCAATTTCATTACATAATTATGCATCACTACTTCAAAAGTTTAAAAGAGTAGGTGAGGCAAAGATTTTGTTTGAAGAAGCATTAGATATTCAAAAAAATAGTTTTGGTACAAATCACCCTTCGTATGCCAACACTTTACACAATCTAGCGATTTTGGCGGCAGATAGCAAAGATTATAACGAAGCCAGCAGGCTAATGAATGAGGTAATCCGAATTAGAGGCACTTTATACGATGTAAATCATCCTTCTTATACGGCAGCTTTATTTAGCCGAGCAGTATTAATGCAGCAAATGAATAATTTTGATGCAGCTAAAGCGGATTTTGATAATGTATCTACACTTTATCTACAGCAGATTATTAAGTATTTCCCTAATTTAAGTGAAAGTGAAAAAACTGCTTTCTATAAAAAAATAACTCCAGTTTTTAATCGATATAAAGAGTTTCTGTTAGAGTATTATGTTAACTATAAAAAGGATGAGGAGGTATTAGGGCAATTATATAATATTCAAATTGCCACAAAAGCCATTTTGTTAAACTCGGTTAATAAAACCAGAGATAGGATTTTATCAAGTGGAGATACACAATTGATAAATAACTTTAACGAATGGCGAGCACTTAAAAAGCAGTTGGTTACTTACTATACGTATAGCAAGTCTAAACTTCAAGAAGAAAATATAAACCTCAATCAATTTGAAACACTAGTAAATCAAAAAGAGAAAGAACTATCCTCTGGTTCAGAAATATTTGCCAATGAGTTTGATAAGCAACAAATTAAATGGCAAGATATTCAGGCGAAATTATCATCAGAACAAGTTGCTCTTGAACTTATTAGAATTGAAAGAAATTCTAGTGAAGTACTAGATTCTGTTACATATATTGCCCTTGGAGTTAGCCCAGGGTTTACCACCCCTAAACTTGTTATTTATCCTAACGGAAAAATTCTAACGGAAAAATACCTAAAAGGCTATAACAACTATATAAAATTCCGAAAATTAGATATGCATAGTTACCAAGTTTTTTGGCAACCTTTAACGGCACTTACTACGGGCTATAAAACGGCTTATTTATCTCCAGATGGGGTTTTTAATAAAATTAATGCAAACTCTTTATTTGATGGTAAGAATAATATTTACTTAAATCAAGAGCAAAATGTGCAATATATAAGCTCTACAAGAGATTTGTTAAAAGAACATAAAAGCAATCCTATTAAAGATGCATTGCTAATAGCAGATCCATTTTATCCCAATAGTATTAAGCTAACCTCGAATGTGCAGCGTAGTTATAATTTTGGTGCTATTTCTCAGTTGCCAGCAACTAAAGTTGAAGTTGATTATATTTCTAGCATAATGAATGAGGATAGTTGGAATGTTAAAGTATTATCTAGCAAAGAAGCTCGTAAACAAACCATCATCAATTCTAGTCCTAAATTGTTACATATTGCGGTTCACGGATTCTTTTTAACCGAAAATAAATCTAGCCAAAACAAATTTTTAGATAACCCACTATTTAGATCGGGTTTGTTGTTGGCAGGTGCCGGCTCTAACGATGTAACAACTGATAATGATGGTATTCTTACGGCCTATGAAGTAATGAATATGAACTTGGAGCAAACTGATTTGGTAGTGTTATCAGCGTGCGAAACTGCATTAGGAGATGTGCAAAACGGTGAAGGAGTTTATGGTTTGCAGAGGGCATTTATTGTAGCTGGTGCCAGCACATTAATTATGAGTTTGTGGAAGGTGGACGATGCGGCTACTCAAAAACTAATGTCATTATTTTATAAATATTGGCTAAGTGGTGTTGATAAGCACGAGGCTTTACAAAAAGCACAAATTGAGATTCAAAAAGAATATAATTACCCTTACTTTTGGGGTGCTTTTATTATGATAGGTATATGAGTTATTTTTTTAAAACTATAGGATTAATTTTTATTGGTACTGTTTGGGCTAGTTCCGTTTTTGGGCAAGATAGCCTAATGAACCAAGTGCCTGTAAAAGGCATAAACACGACCGATTTTGTAGAGTATGCACCAACCATTAGTGCCGATGGTAAAACCATGGTATTTCAATCAGATAGAATAAAGGCTGGCAGCTATAAATTGTTTGAATCTAAACTAGGAGATGATGGTGTTTGGTCGGAAGGAGTTTACATAGAGAAAATAAACAATTTTGGTTCAGAAAATGATTTAATAGGAGGGCCCTCTTTAAGTTTTGATGGTAATTACCTACTGTTTTTTGCTTCTTATAATTCAGGTTTTGGTAGAGAAGATATTTACTCTTCAAAAAGAGAGGCTGATGGTTGGAGTGCCCCTGAGAATTTAGGAAATACTGTAAATTCGGCTGGTTATGAAGCTTTCCCCTCCATCTCTGCAGATTTTAAAACGCTTTATTTTGTAAAGCAAAGGGATATTGAAAGTATAGATAATAAAACGATTAGAAAAAACATCTCTTTTGCTACTGCGATTTTTGAATCGCAAAGAAGTGAAGAGGGAATTTGGTCAACTCCAAAGGAGCTACCCTCAGTAATCAACCTTTACTCTACTAAAGCGCCACGCATTATGGCCGATAATAAAACGTTAATCTTTTCGGCCATTCGATCAGAGGAAAAGCTTGATTATGATTTATTTCAATCTCAAAGAAATATTCTTGGTGATTGGGGTTTTCCGGTTAATTTAAAATTTGTTAATACGCCTAAAAGTGATCAGTTTTCGTGTATATCAGCTGCCGGAGATTTAATGTATTTTGTGTACGACTCAAAAGATATTTACACCGTTGAAATACCCTTAAAATACAGGCAATTTGTTAATAATGTAGTTACAGGAGTAATTACGGATCGTGATACAGGTAAAGGTGTAGAAACAGATATTATTATCACGGATGCAAGAACTACAAGAGAAATTTTGCGAACTAAAAGTAGTGCTGCCGATGGCAAATATGCCCTAGTCTTATCCGCAGGAAGAAACTATAATATTGAATTTAAAGCTGAGGGGTATTCAAGTTTTACTTCGGCTTACGATTTACTTAAAACCAAAGAATATAAGGAGTATAATCTTGATATAGGGTTATTTACTGCCGCAAAACTTACATTAACAGTAAGCGATATGGAGTTATTTGAAGCACTAGAAGCCGATGTTAAATATAAGTACCAAGGAGCTAATTCCTTTATTCAAGAAGTAAAAACAAGTAAAAAAGATGGACGCATTTTATTAGAATTGCCTTTAGGCGGCAAATATGAAGTTTTTATTACGGCCGAATACTTTAAAGGAGCATCGTTTTCGTTGGATTTAACTGGGCTTATAATTTACAGAGATTATGAAAAGGATTTGGGCTTACAACCCGAAAAAGTTCGGATTTTCTTAGATGTGGCAGACATTAAAAATAATGGAAAAATTAGGTCGAAAATTATTATACGTAATAAATCCAGAGATGAAGTAATTGAAGCTTATGGCAATGAGTATGTGGCATTACGCGCAGGTGATAGGTACGAAATTGAATCTACAAGTAGCGATGGGTATGCTTTTAACTCAACTACGATAGATTTATCTACTAAAGATGGGACGGTAAAGGTAGAAGAAATAAAAGTTGCCATGAAAATTACAAAGCTGGAAAAAGATGCCAAGCTTACGCTTAAAAACATAAATTTCGAATCTAACTCTGTTCAACTTTCAGAAGGGTCCTACACAGAGCTGCTTCGAGTAGTTGAATTAATGATTGAAAACCCAAGTTTAAAAGTTGAAATTGCCGCTCATACCGATGATGTTGGTTCTGCCCAGTACAACACAATTTTATCAGATAGCCGAGCAAAAAGTGTAGTTGATTTTTTAATTGATAACCAAGTGCCTCCTACAAAATTTGTAGCTAAAGGGTATGGAGAAAATGTTCCGCTTGTTACAAATGATACCGATGAGAATAGGGCAAAAAACAGAAGAGTAGAACTTAAAATCCTTGACATAGAGTAGCCAAATGAGTCGATTAATTTACATAGTATTAATTGGAGTATCGCTTCAAGGCCATGCGCAAACCACCAAGTATAAGGATATTGTTCCTATGATCGAAAGAACTTCGGATACCTATACGATGGAGGTGTTAAAGGTGTTTTTAGCTAATAATTTAGATCATTCAGCGGTAAACCTGAGACTTGCTTCTTTGTATTTAAAACAAGCAAAAGAAACCGACCCATTAATTGATTACGAAAGAATTCAGGCATTAGCAGAACAGGCAAATCAGAAATTGTTTAAAGCTAGTTTGTTAATTACTACTAAAGAAGTTAAAAAGCATGATGATTATTATATGTGGATTGCCCAACAAAACCAGCTTACATCTGTAAATTTCGAACTGGTTCAGCAGCATATACAATCCGAAAAAATTGCGATAGACGGAATCCTAAAAAGTTTGCCTTTAGTGTATAATGATTTTACCAGTGCAGTTGATTATTACGATAAAGCCGTAAAAAACTTTGCTGATATTTCAAGCAGTTATCCAAGTTTGAAAAATCTCTACTTATTATACGATGATAAGTTGGAAGCAAAATTCACTCAACTTAAATCAGATTATGATTCTTCACTTATTTTGTTTGCCAACTACAAGGCCAAAATAGACACTTTCTCTCTTAAAGGGTATAACCAAACACTATCAATTAAGCCTATAAATGTATTTAGATATGATGGGTTGGTTACACAAATTAACTTTCTGCACGATGAGGTTGAGGTTTGGAATTATACGGCTTGGGCGGATACAGTTCAATCTGTTATAAACGGTGATATTGCAGAATTGCGAACATCTTTAAAAACCAATGAAGAGCGCCAAACGAAGGCCTTGGCTAAATTAGCTGCATCCTCAAATGTAAGAAATGCTAAAGTAGTAAGTGTTGATAAGTCGTTGGTGTTTAATCTTTTGAGGTATGATTATAATAACCCAATAGTTCCACTAATTCAGTATAAGGAGTCGAAACAAAAACTATTGATTGAAGAAAGCAATAGCACTTATTTTGATACAGCCAATATCGTAATTGAGAGAAAATTGATATACTACAATAAAATGCTTTATCAGATAAAAGAATCTGATAGCATAATATCCCAATTTAAAAGCAGGTTTAATGCCGTGCAAATGGCAAAGTATAAGCAGTTTTTAGATACCCAATACAATGGCATTGATGGCAGTAGCCAATATATGGCGAAGGAAAAAAATGCCTTGCGAAAGGAGTTAAAAATTTATGGTGCGTTATTAAAAGAAGGGGTTGAATCTATAAAACCGATAGATTCCATCGGCTTGGTACTAAGGTATAAAAGATTGCAAATCCCATTGAGGGTAGAGCAAGTAGATACTGCATTTTTAGCAACAGGAGTGCTATTTACAACGCATATTATAAAGGCGTTGGATGGGGGTTATTATATAGCAGGAAAATATAAGCCCAATAAAAAAATAAGAAATACTAGAGTGTATTTATTAAAAGTGGGAGATAATAAAAGGTTAAAGTGGTTTAAATATTTTGATATTAAAATTGACAGTTTAGAAGCTGATAGCAACAATTCATTAGAAAGTTTTGCTTTAACAAATGAAGGAATAGCATTATTAATTCGCTCTAATCATATAAATAATGCCAGCTATGCAAATACACTAATCCAAGTATTATTAGATGGTAACATAAAAGCTGTGACCAGGTTGGATTCGGAACTTTACCCAAGAAAATTATTATACAACGATGAGCAGAATAGCTTTGTGATTTGCTATAATGGCGATGAAGAAGAACTCGTAAGCACTGCTAAAAACAAGCTTGAAATTAAAACACTAAACAGTTTAGGCGAAATAAGTTGGTCGTACTCCGATACCAGTATTGGAGGGTTTATTGGGTTGGTTAGAACAGAAAAGGGCTATATGCTAATCCGAAACTCAACTTCTATAACTTCGTCAAAAGCATTATTAACCACTATTGATTACAAAGGGCTAAAAGTAAATGAAGCTTTCTTAGATGTAGGTTCAGAAATTGATCGGGTTTACAAACTAACCGATGCAAGCATTCATTTACTTGGTGCAAATATGTACCAAATGATAAATGCAAAGTTAGAGAAAGTGTA
>CAZQWZ010000051.1:0-14210 GCA_964596935.1 uncultured Roseivirgaceae bacterium | reverse complement strand
TTTGATGTGCTAGTTTCGTGCATGTCCGAATAGCCGAAATGAAGATTACGAAATGAAATTTTTTAAAGCAGGGGAATAGGCTAGTTCTGTTGCATTAATTTCTCTGATTTCCGCCTAGCCATAATGAAGACTGTACGGCATAAAGGCTAACGCTTACTGTAAACTTCAGTAAGGACTTAAAAGTACGAAATTTTGATGACCCACGTAGGAAAAATTTTTAATTCCGAAATTTCGGAATCAAAGTAACACGTAGTCAAATTAAAAATTTGACCGGCAGTTGCAAATGGAGAAGAAATACGTTTTACGCGATCATACAAATGTCCATTTGTCTGCTTGTAAAATTGAATAATGTATCTATGCTGACACAAGGATTACTTTTGTAACAAATGTTTTCTGTTTTTAGATGCAGCATGCATGGATTGCACATATTTCCCATTTTATAAATGTCCCCACATCATATTCATGACTGTGTCATAACTTACCATGAATTAGTAGTAAATGCACTTAGGTTAATTGGTTATTTTAAGCTAAAAAGTAGTTATTTATATCGAACCATTGCCAATCATTATAAAAAGGCTAAAATTATTTGGAGAAGTTAATAATTATTTATATAATTGGTCAACCAATAACTGGTCAACCAGTTACTATTTTTGTAAACATCTCCATTTATGCAGACTGAAATTGTTAATAACTTAAGCGAAATCAAGGTAGAAAAGCTATCAGATAAGATTATTTCTCAAATCAAAGATTTAATAAGCACAGGAAAACTAAAAGCAGGTGATCGGCTTCCATCAGAAAGAAAACTATCTGAATCTTTTAATGTTGGGAGAATGCACGTTCGTGATGCGATCCAAAAACTCGAGTTTTATGGTATTTTAAAGACGTTGCCTCAAAGTGGCACTGTAGTGGCGGGTTTAGGAGTAGTGGCTTTGGAAGGTATAATAACTGATATTCTTGAGCTTAATGATGCAGATTTTCATGCTATGACTGAGACAAGGATAATTTTAGAGACAAATGCGGCCGAACTAGCCGCTAAAAGAGCAAATAACAATGACCTAGAAAAAATAGAGGCTTCTATTAATGCGTTTGGTGATAAAGTAAACAATGGCCTACAAGGTGTGGAGGAAGATCTAATCTTTCATTTAAAGATTGCGGAAGCAAGTCACAATTCTGTCTTAAACTCAATGATGCTACTGATTTTGCCAGATGTAATCAGATTTAACAAAAGCCTTAAAATATGCTCAGGTGGAAGATTTATAGAGGCATATGAAGAACATAAAATAGTCTTCAATCACATAAAGAATGGTCAAGGGAAGGATGCAGCTAATGCAATGACCTATCATTTACGTGATTTATTGACCGCAGAAGAATCTGAATCAACAAAAAATAGCTAAAAGGAAATCAACTTAATTAATTGGGAAAACTATGAAGTGAAAACTACTCTTAAAATGCAAAGAGCCAGCTTTAAAAGCTGACTCTTTTACATCTCACCCCACTGATTGAATTACGAGTAAAAACAGAGGGGCTATTTATTCAAAAAAATAAACAAACGAAATTATGAAAAAAGTGAACATTATAAAAGGCCAAAAGCGTAATTGGTTTTTTAGATCTAATCTTTCTTTCTTTCTTATCACATTTTTATCGGCAATAATTTTTGTCACAAATACGGCTTTTGCTGACATTTATTATGATCAACAGGAAGAATTAACCATTTCTGGTACTGTTACCGCTGATGATTTAGGCCCATTACCAGGTGCAACAGTGCTTGTTGTTGGCACCACAAATGGAACAGTGACCGACAAAGACGGAAAATTTAATTTAAAAGTAAATGCTGGAGCAACGCTTGCTGTTAGTTTCGTAGGACATGAAACACAAGCAGTTAATGTAACCGCAGCTCAAACTACTTACGATATAATGATGCTCATAGATATTGACCAATTGAATGAAGTGGTTGTGATTGGTTACGGTACTCAAAAGAAATCTCATCTTACTGGGGCAATTTCTAAAGTAGTGAATAAAGACATGGAACAAATTGCCGTGGCAAGAGCAGATGAAGCTTTAATAGGTAAAGTTGCTGGTCTTAATGTTCAAGCAACTAATGGTGAGGCAGGTAGTGCCCCAACCATTCGAATAAGAGGTACAGGTTCTATTACTGGTGGATCCGGGCCATTATTAGTGATAGATGGTGTAGCTGTTGACTATGATTTTTTTGGCTCGATCGATATGAATGATGTGGAGTCTTTTGAAGTACTAAAAGATGCTGCCTCTGCTTCAATTTTTGGGTCAAGAGGAGCAAATGGAGTTATTATGATTACGACCAAAAGTGGTGTAAAAGGAAAAACAACTTTCTCTTATAATGGATTTACTGGCTTTCAAGATGTTGCAAATAACCCTGATTATAATATGTCATTGGCCCAGAGTGCTGCTAATGAAATGGCTGCAACTGGAGAACTTCAAGCTAAGACTAGATATAAGCAACTAATTGGTGTTGATCATAACTGGCAAGATATAATTTTTGATGGCGGAATGATAAATAGCCACTCTATTAGTGCTCGAGGAGGTTCTGAGAAGACAACATTTAGTACTTCCCTTTCTTATTTAGGAGATCAAGGGGTATTACTAACTGATGACTTCCAAAAATTTAACTTTAGGGCCAAGGTTGATACAAAAGTTAATGAGGTATTCTCATTTGGAGTAAGTTTGAATCCTTCTTATACAAATAGAAGAAGGTTTGATGCTTCAACACATGATATTCTGAGACAAACACCTTGGTTGCCAATTTATCATACTGAACATACAATGCAATTTGTAGATCGCAATGTATATCCTGATATAGCGGTTGGCGATTATGCCAATCAAAGACATTTTGATAATTATGATCTTGATGGTGATGGAACATTAATTGATATCAGTAATACATCCAATGTAAACCCATATGCAAAAGTAAATGAAAGAGAATATCGTGACAAGAAATTTAAATTGTTTGGTTCTTTCTATACTACGATTAATTTAACTGAAGACCTTTCTTTTAGGGGAGCACTTTCTGGAAATATTCAGGATACAAAAAGGACAAGATTTCAGGGTTTATATGCGCATAGAAATGGGGCTTCTAACATTCAATCTGACTTTGAGGATAGAAATAGAATACATCTTGTTAGCGAAGGATTTTTTAATTATAACAAAACCTTTGCCCAGCATGATTTTAGTGCCGTTTTAGGTATAGCTGCTGAAAAAACACGTGAGGAGTTTGCCTCAATTACGGGAACAGGATATGAATCTGATTTAATAAAAACTATTAATGCGGCAACAACAATATCTGATGCTTCAACTTATGCAAGAGAGAAAAATTTACTTTCATTTATCGGTAGAGTAAATTATGCCTATAATGAAAAGTATTTAGTTTCAGTGAGTATGAGAAGAGATGGTAGTTCAGTGTTTGGCGGTGATAAAAAATATGGAAATTTCCCAGCGGCTTCTGTTGGATGGAGAATCTCCGAAGAAAACTTTTTAAGTGGATCGCAGGTTATAAGTACGCTAAAACTTAGAGCGAGTTTTGGTATAACAGGAAATGATAATATTAATACAGATGATGATCTTCTTGATTGGTACGCCTATACAGGGCTTTTGGAATCAACAACTGCTGTTGTTAATGGCGGAGTTTCGTCTGGTTTTAATCCTTCAAATATTGCTAACCCTGAATTAAGTTGGGAAAGATCAGTTGAATTCAACCCTGCGGTAGATTTTGGTTTTTTATCAAATAGAATTACTGGATCATTGGATTATTATAATAGAAGAAGTGATGCTTTATTAGTTGATATTGATGTATCTGCTGTTACAGGGTTTAGTAGTGCGTTAATAAATATTGGTGAAGTTGAGAATGCTGGTTTTGAACTAGAATTGTCATCAGTAAACATGGATCGTAAGAACTTTAAATGGACATCTACTATTATAGCTTCACGTAATAAGAATACATTAATTGATTTTGCAGAATCTGATGGTTTAATTTCCAATGTTGATACAAAAAGAGCTGCAGAATGGATTAATTTAGTTGGAAACCCAATCTCATCTTTCTATGGGTATGTTGTAGAAGACGATATCCCTTTAGAGTATCTTAAAAACCCATTTCATCCTGCTGGAGCGCAAGCTCAGGATGTTTATGTGAGAGATTTAAATGGTGATGGTGTTATTGATGATGATGATAAGACTATTTTAGGAAGTCCATATCCAGATTTTATTTGGAGTTTCTCAAATACGTTCACGTACAAAGATTTTAGTTTAAGCTTTATGTTTCAAGGTAGTCATGGTGCTGAAACACGAAATATGGCCGATCAATACATCTATAACCATTTTAATAGTGGGCAGGATTTTGATCCACTTGTTACGCCTAACCAAGGTTTTATTCAACAGAAAATATTTACAAATAGTATTATACAAGATGCTTCTTATGTAGCACTTCGAACTGTAAATCTTGGATATAACTTCCCTAGGGCCTGGATGAGTAAAATTGGAGCAACCAGAGCTAGAGTTTATGTAAGTGGACAAAACTTGTGGTTTAAGAAAGCGTCAAATTATACAGGTTTTAATCCTGAATCAATTCGTGAAACATCTCCTATTACTTATGGCTACCAGCGTGGTGGGAATCCAATTCCAAGGAAGATGACATTGGGGCTTAGTATAGATTTTTAATCAGCTGATTGCTGAAATAAATAATTAAAACTATAAAAATGAAAAATTATATAATCATATTATTAACAATGGTGGTACTAACAATGTCATCATGTGGAGAGGATTTTCTTTCACCTGCACCGGTATCATCTATAGGTAGTGCAACTTATTATACCACTGAAGGAGAATTAGAAACAGGAGTAATAAACATGTATGATGGCATACAAGGAATTAACTCTACGAGAACTGGTGACTATCATGCTATTCAAGTAGAATATCAGCTTACCGAAATGCGAAGTGACAATACCAGAACAAAAAATAGTGAAGGGGAGGCCGCTCAATTTGAGCAGTTTGCTGTACAGTCTACAAATGGGGTTGTTGCTGATTATTATAATAGCTATTATAATATAATATTTAGAGCAAATGTTGTGTTGGCTAATCTAGGAGTTGCCTCTGATGCGAAAGCTGCACAATTTGAAGGTGAGGCTAAATTTGTACGAGCTTACGCCTACTTTAATCTTGTAAGATTATTTGGTGAAATTCCTCTTGCTACTGACATTCTTTCTGCTACGGATAACGAAACTTCCTTTACTAGACGTTCGGTAGATGATGTGTATGATCTAATTGTATCAGATCTCGTAGCGGCTGAAGCTAACCTTAATTTCAATGGTTATAAAACCAGAGCTACTAAAGCAGGAGCTCAAACATTATTAGCCAAAGTATATTTAACAACGGGTAATTATGCAGGAGCTCGCACCATGTGTGAGAACGTAATGGCTTCTGGTTATGCATTAGAACCCAACTTTCGAGATATATTTTATAATGAGCTAAATGACGAAGTAATTTTCGCAGTAGAATTTATAAGTGATAATGCTAATGATAGCCAAAACTTTTCTGCAGAATGGTTAAACGCTGTTGGTAGATCTAGTGGGTTAAACTATGTTACAAATGAAGCCTTGGCTGCCTTCGCAAGTTTTGGAGGTCAAGAGAGGTCTGATTATTCATGGAGACCAGATGCCGCTCAAGCTGATCAATATCAAGTAGTAAAATACTTGCCTAATGGTGATGACAATCTTGGTATTCAGGCAACATCAAGTGATCCTACACTAGCCGGTAACGATTGGATAGTTTTGAGATATGCCGATGTACTATTAATGCATGCCGAAGCAATTCTAGGAACTGATCCTATTTCGACAAATGCTGCAGCAATTGCATCGATGCAGGCTGTTAGAGATAGAGCAGGCCTAACTACTCCATTAACGAGTGTGTTTAAGCAAGAATTATTGGATGAACGTAGAGTTGAACTAGCCTTTGAAAATCATAGATTATTCGATTTAATTAGATTTGGCGTTGCAGAAAGTGTTTTAGGACAATTCGCCACAGATAACGGATTCTTATTTTCAGCTACAGATCTTTTACTGCCAATTCCGCAAAGAGAAATTGGTTTAAGTAAAGGACTTATGGCACAAAATCCAGGCTATTAAATATTAAAAATTAAGAAAATGAAAAAATATATTAATATAAGTAAATCATTAAGTTTAAGCATAATAGCTCTCTTAATGATTGGAGCAGGTGCTTTAGTTTTGTCATCGTGTGCCGAGGATATACCGGCAGCAGGATCTATTGAAGATAAAACACCTCCCAATGCTGACTTTTCTTCAAGTGCAGATCAATCAAATTCGAAATTGTTAGTTTTTTCAAATTTTTCTGCAAGCGCAACCGATTATATATGGGATTTTGGAGATGGAAATACATCGCTTGACAAGGATCCAAGAAATCTCTATCCGGCCGAAGGAATTTATACTGTAACCTTAACTGCATCAGATAAATTGGGTGTAACAAGCACAACCACGAAAGATGTGTTGGTTACGGTACCTCAAACCTATGAGCCGTTTATATTAGAACCAGGATTTGAAAGTGGCCAACTCGAAAATGGAACAGGAGATGGCAGGGATTCATGGAGAGCTCCTTCAGGCGCACGTGATGACCGTCCAGCAGGAATGGGTGGACCAGTTCAAATTACGGGTAGCCCTGTTTCATTTGGTGACTCTGGAGCTAAATTACCTAGTGGTGGAACCAGATGTGGTTACCAGTTAATTACCGTAATCCCAGATTCTGATTATAAAGTGACGTTTTACTATACAATGAAAACATCACCAGTTGGCAGCTTAACGGTTGCTATTTTAGGCGGTGAAGTTACAGATCCGGCAGATGTTGCAGCTGCTACTATTGAATCAGTTACTGTAAATGATCAGGCTGATGCGAGTGCTTATGTAAAAACATCAGTAGATTTTAACTCAGGTAGTAATACTGGCATAGTTATTTACTTCACAAATGAAGATGTTGAAACTCGTTTAGATGAGTTTACCATAGAAAATAACTAAAATGGTTTAATTACCCTAAATTACTCAGAGAGAACACTGGGTAATTTAGGGTAATTTTAGTAGAGTATAAAAACAAAATTTATTAAAAAAACTTTTTGTATATGCTTATTTTGCTGTTCACGTAGGTTAGATCCAAGTGTATAATTCAAAAGGCCAAAGCCAATTTCAAAAACAGAGATAAAACTTAGTGAGCCTATATTACTGAAATGCATAAAAAGTATCATATTTGGTTGATTAGTTTCTTGTTCCTGCATCTGACATTATCTGTTAGGTGCAAGGAATCTGATTCTAGGCAATACATGGGTTTTATCAGAAATAGCTAGATGCAAGGAACATTACATAAATGAGATACGCAGCAATTATATTAACACTGATATTGTTCTCAGGTTCTACCTATGCACAGGATCATCCTAATTTAATCCTTACTAAAGAAGGAGTAGAGAAAATAAAGTCGCAGTTGGGCAGCATGCCTAAGTTTGATGCAACCTTAGCAGCCACTATAGCCCAGGTAGATATTGAAATATCGAAAGGAATAATTGTTCCTGTCCCCAAGAACCTTGCTGGTGGATATTCGCATGAAGTACATAAAAACAATTTTTTTATTCTTCAGAAAGCGGGTGTATTATTTCAGATTACTGGAGATGAAAAATATGCCAATTATGTGAGAAGTGTTTTATTGGCTTATGCTGAACTATTTCCAACATTGGATAGACACCCAGCAACGAGATCATATGCTCGAGGGTAATTCTTTTGGCAATGCCTGAACGATGCTAATTGGTTGGTTTATACAAGTCAGGCTTACGACTGTATATATGATTGGCTTGATAAAAAGACACAGAAAAAATTAAATAAAGAGTTGTTTAGGCCAATGGCAGATTTTCTATCTGTAGAAACGCCTCAATTTTTTAATCGGATTCATAATCATAGCACATGGGCTAATGCATCAGTAGGTATGATAGGACTGGTGATGGATGATCAAGAGCTTGTTAACAGGGCACTTTACGGATTGGAAATAAACGATGTTTCAAATGGAGTAAAAGATAATGATGGAGGAGCTATTCAGATAGAAGGTCAAAAAGATGCTGGATTTTTAGCGCAAATAGATCACTCCCTATCACCAACTGGTTACTATACAGAAGGCCCTTATTACCAACGGTACGCCATGTACCCTTACTTGATTTTTGCACAGGCCTTATCCAATAATAAACCCGAATTAGAAATTTTTGAATATAGGAATGGTGTTCTTATTAAAGCCGTTTATGCATTATTAGATCAAACCAATTCGTCCGGTGAATTTTTTCCTATAAATGATGCGGTTAAAGGTATGTCGATTCGCTCTAGAGAGTTAGTAAATGCTATAAGTATTGCCTATCATTTTGGAGGAAACGATGCGCAATTATTACCCTATATTAAATTACAAGATAGGGTGCCTATGAACGATGCGGGTGCAACAGCTGCAATGGCATTGGCAAAAGGTGAGTATAAACCGGCAAAGAGGGGAAGTATTGAGTTAACAGATGGCGCAAATGGTGATGAAGGAGCATTAGGGATATTACGTACCTCAAATAAAGGAAATGAGTTTAGTGTAGTGATGAAATATACTAAACAAGGTATGGGTCATGGTCATTTTGATAAGCTCTCAATTCAATACTACCATAATTCTTTCGAGGTATTGCAAGATTATGGATCTGCGAGATGGGTAAATATTGAGCAAAAGGATGGTGGTGGATATCTTAAAGAAAATACGACTTGGGCAAAACAGACAATTGCGCATAATACTCTGGTAGTAAATAATAAGTCGCAATATATGGGGATTACAAAAGAGGCCAATAAGCATCATTCGGACCCATTCATATTTGATATCAGCAACAAAAAGATACAGGTTATGAGTGCCAAAGAAGAAAATGCATACCCAGGCATCAAAATGCATAGAACGATTGCCTTAATAGATGATGAGGCTCTTGAAAATCCAATTGTGTTAGATCTATATAGGGTGTCGTCAGCCGCAAAGAATAATTATGACTTTCCTTATTATTATCAAGGTCAGGTTATGAATACAAATTTTGATTATGTAACCGATTCATCACTTCAAAAAATGGGCGATACGTTTGGGTATCAACACCTATACCAAGAGGCACAAGCTAAGCCTTCTGAACATACGGCTCAGTTTAGCTGGTTTAATGGAAAAAATTTCTATACAACAACAACCACTTCTTCTGATGGCGACCAATTACTATTTGGCAGGTTAGGTGCAACTGACCCTCATTATAATCTGAGAAGAGATCCAGTATTTATTGTACGTAGAAAAGATGTATCCAATACGCTTTTTGTTACTACTTATGAAGTTCATGGAGAGTATTCTCCTGTAACGGAAATTGCTAAAAATTCATATAGCCAAATTAGAACATTGCATATCATACAAAATAATGAGGAGTATTCTGTAGTAGAAATAACAGCGGTTTCAAACGAAAAATGGATTTTCGCAATATCAAATAAGCAAGAGCATAAAGATAAAAAGCATAAATTAATGTTCGGTGAACAAACGCTTGAATGGAAGGGTGGATTTCATCTATTTAAATAAATGACCAATTAATGTAGATAAAATGAAAAGAGTTAGCGATAAATATATATTAACAGATGGTATCGAATGGGAAGAATTAGGAGGTGGGGTTTCTAGAAAATTCTTGGGCCATGACAATCAAATAATGATGGTACTCGTGAAGTTTACCAAAGGTGCATTAGGTGCGCCTCATAGCCATTTTCATACACAAACGACTTACTGCACAAAAGGAGAATTTGAATTTACTATTGATGGCGAAAAGCAGATCGTAAAGGAAGGCGATGGTGTATATATTGAGCCAAACTTGCTTCATAGTGCGGTTTGTTTAGAAGAAGGAATGCTCATAGATGTTTTTAGTCCCATAAGAGAAGATTTTCTCGATGGTTCTGGGGTGTCTTATTTTGGCGATAAATAATTAGAAATAATATGAAAGTTAAAGGATTGAGGTGGTGGATAATTGGATTGATAGCTCTGGCCACAGTAATTAATTATATAGATCGTTCTGCTTTAGCCATTATGTGGCCTGGAATTTCTAAAGAGCTAGGATTGACTAAATCGGATTATGGAATAATCTTAAATGTCTTTATGATAGCCTATGCTTTAGGACAATCAATTTCTGGTAAAATGTATGATAAAATTGGAACAAGAATGGGATATGTGGTTTCCATTTTCGTTTGGTCTATAGCCTCCATGCTTCATGCACTTTCAAGAGGAGTAATGTCCATTAGTATTTTTAGAGTTTTATTAGGAGTTTCTGAAGCTGGAAATTGGCCAGGCGCAGTTAAGAGTAATGCCGAATGGTTTCCTGTTAAAGAAAGAGCCATTGGACAAGGGATTTTTAATGCAGGAGCATCCTTAGGATCTGTTATAGCTCCACCACTAATTGCTTTTCTTTATTTAGGTTTTGGATGGAAAATGACTTTTCTGATCATTGGTGCAACAGGGATGTTATGGATTATACCCTGGTTAATTTTAAATAAGAAGAAACCTAAAGAACATCCTTGGATTACACAAGAAGAAAAAGATTATATCGTTTCTGGAAGATATGAAAGCAGAAAAGAAGACCACGAAGGGAAGGCGTTAAGTATACGCGAAATTCTTTCACATAAAGAATCTTGGGCTGTATTGTCATCTCGTTTCTTTCTTGAGCCTATTTGGTGGCTTTTTGTAGGTTGGATGCCACTTTACCTTGCTGATACCTATGGTTTTGAAGTGAAAGAAATAGGAATGTTTGCATGGGTGCCTTTTGTAGGAGCAGCCATAGGAAGTCTTTCTGGTGGCTTGTTAACCGGAATGTGGATTTCCAATGGAGTATCTGTTGATACATCACGTAAAAGAACAATTTGGATTGGTGGACTATTGATGTTTTTAGGGTTAGTAGCCACAATTCTATTTGCAGACACACCAACAAAATTTGTACTGATAGTAGCAATGGTTCTTTTTGGATTTCAATTCGCAATTTCTAATATCCAAACAATGCCTAGTGATTTATTCAATGGTAAATCAGTTGGAACATTAGCTGGGTTAGGTGGTTCAGTTGGAATATTCTCAGTAATCATAATGAATTTTTTAATACCCGTAATGACAAAAACGTCTTATACTCCTGCGTTTATTTTAATTGCTGTTTTTGTGCCTTTAGGCGTACTATCAGTATTTAAATTATGCAAAACAATAGAGCCAGTTGAAAATAAATAGTAATAATAAAATTTAGAATAATGAGTAGTTTAAAAGGAAAAGTAGCAGTAGTTACAGGTGGCGGTCGAGATATAGGCCGAGCTGTATGTGTAAAATTAGCAAAGGAAGGCGCAAACATTGTTGTGAACTACTTTGCCAGTGATAAAGACAAGGAAGAAACATTGAATGCAATTAAAGCTGTTGGCGGTAAAGCCATTGCGGTTCATGCTGATGTTACAAAACAAGAAGACATCGATAATCTTGTAGCTAAAACTAAAGAAGCTTTTGGTGAGAAACTAGACATTTTAGTTAACGTAGCTGGAGGATTATTTGCACGTAAAACATTAGATGAAATAGATGAGAAATTCTATGATTTATTAATGAATGTTAATTTTAAATCTACGGTTTTTGTTACAAAAGCATTTAAGCCCATGATGGGCAAAGGAGGGTCAATTGTAAACTTTGCCTCACAGGCTGGTAGAGATGGTGGAGGACCAGGTGCATTTTTATATGCTTCTTCAAAAGGAGCAGTCTCTACGTTTACAAGAGGATTGGCAAAAGAACTAGGGTCCCAAGGAATTAGAGTAAATGCTATAAATCCAGGAATGATTGCAACTAAATTCCATGATGATTTTACAAAAGATCAAGTACGTGTTAATGTAGCTGCAGCAACTCCATTGAAAAGAGAAGGAAACGCTGAAGAAGTAGCCGATCTTGTAGCTTATCTTGCTTCAGATGAATCCTCTTTTCTTACAGGTAATAATGTAGATATCAATGGTGGGCTGGCTTTCTCTTAATTGTTAAATATTTATTGAAATAGGATTATGAAAAAAGTAGTAACATTTGGAGAAATAATGCTTCGATTAGCTCCTCAAGGATTCTTGAGATTCTCCCAAGCAAATAATTTTGATGTTGTATATGGTGGAGGAGAATCAAATGTTGCTGTTTCTTTAGCTAATTATGGTGTGCCAGTAGATTTTGTCACGCGTTTACCAAAAAATGATATTGGTGAGTGTGCAATGATGGAAATGCGTAAAAGAGGTGTAGGAGTTGATAAAATTGTTTGGGGCGGAGATAGATTAGGAATCTATTTTCTAGAAACTGGAGCCGTTTCAAGAGGATCAAAAGTAGTGTACGATAGAGCACATTCAGCCATATCAGAAATCGAATCAGGAATGATTGATTGGGACGCTGTGTTTGATGGAGTTGCTTGGTTCCATTGGACCGGAATCACACCAGCGATTTCACAAGGTGCGGCTGATGTATGTCTTGAAGCAGTAAAAGCTGCTAGCGAAAAAGGAATCACTATTTCTACAGATCTTAATTACAGAGCAAAACTTTGGACATACTGTAATGAAGCTCATAGAGAGGTAGTTATGACTGAGCTAACTTCATACTGTGACGTAGTTTTAGGAAATGAAGAAGACGCAGAAATGCACTTTGGAATTAAGCCAGAAGGAATTAGTGTACAGACAGAAGGACATAATGTAAAAGCGGAAGCTTTCTTATCAGTTTGTAAGCAAATGATGGAGAAATTTCCAAGAGCTAAAAAAGTAATTACTACCCTTAGAGGATCAATATCTGCATCACATAACACTTGGGCTGGCGTTTTATACGATGGCACAAAAATGTTGGAAACACATCAATATCAAATTACCGATATCGTTGATAGAGTAGGTGGAGGAGATTCATTTATGGGTGGACTGATCTACGGATTATTAAAATATCCAGAAGATGACCAAAATGCACTTGATTTTGCAGTAGCAGCATCCTGTTTAAAACACACTATTAAAGGTGATGCCAACTTGATAACCATATCCGAAGTTGAAAAACTAATGGGTGGAGATGCTTCAGGTAGAGTAGCTCGATAACATAACGAAAATCAAATCTCCCATTTGGAATAAGTATTCTAATTAAAATGGAGAGGTTTATTAATGATGAGAGAAAAATCAATTGCCATAATATGTGGTGGAGGTCCTGCACCTGGAATTAATACGGTTACTAGTACCGTGGGTATAAGGTTTTGGGTGTACATCAAGGATATAAGGGACTTTTTTCCATTAATCCTGATATTAAGGAATTTGATTTTGAACACGCAGACAGGATATTTAGTCGAGGGGGCTCTACCTTAATAATGAGTAGGCATAAGCCCAAAGAGGAGGAATTTACGACCGATTTTTTTGTTAAAAATAATGTAAAGTTATTAGTGACAATTGGAGGAGATGATACCGCAAGTACGGCAAATAGAGTTTCTGCGTTTTTGTCGGCCTATCGGATTTGACCTAACACTTTGCACGTTGTTAGGAATAGGCGTAAAAAACTTTTTGACGAAGGTGTAACTCGGTGCATTGTAACTACAAATTCAATAGGAAATATTGCACCTATGTATTTGGAAGAAATAGAAGATAAGAACGGGAAAATACCACCTAGACTGGTAGATATGGATTCAGAAATAAGTAAGCTTTGGTTGAAAAATTTACATTACTTGACCGCTGAAGATAATTCAAGGGCCAAGGCTTACTTAGACGATCCTGAAAAATACGATTTTAATAAAATTTTAAATTGGAACTAATATGGCTAGATTTTCTAGAATTGAAGTAGCACAAAAAATGAAAAGTACAGGTCTAGTGCCTCTATTTTATCATCCTGATGTTGAATTAGGGAAAAAAGTTATAAAAGCATGTTATGATGGAGGGGCTAGACTTTTAGAGTTTACGAATCGAGGTGATTTTGCCCACGAAATATTTAGAGAATTGAACAAATATGCAATTAAGGAGCTTCCTGAAATGGCAATGGGAGTGGGATCAGTAACAGATGCTGGGGCTGCATCTCTTTATATGCAGTTGGGAGCCGATTTTGTGGTAACTCCTGTTTTGAGAGAAGATATCGCATTGGCCTGTAATCGCAGAAAAGTATTGTGGTCTCCC
>CAZQWZ010000050.1:0-14224 GCA_964596935.1 uncultured Roseivirgaceae bacterium | reverse complement strand
ATCAGTTGGGTACTGGGGCTTACGATAAAAAGAAAATGGCAGCAGCTGCTTAATATTATAAATAGTAACACACTTGATAAACAGAAAGCCATAGCATAAATGCTATGGCTTTCTGTTTATGCAAATATCATTAATCAACTAATAAACAACCCCGAGGCAGAGCCATCGGGGTATTAAGTAAAGTTTGCTATGCAAACAATATTGTTTTCGACCTAGAGAGTCAAAGAATTAGACCCTATAGGCTATCACTCTTCGATTAAACAGAAATAAAGTATGCTCAATAAGATCAAAGCATTTTTAACATTTCTGGTTAAGTTCTAAGTAATACAGCTAAATACACTTATTATTCCATTAAAACCACTACTACAAGTTATTCCGAAGGAATCTTAACCATGTTGCCAGTTACTATAAGTGGCAAAGATTTCTCCCTGCCTGCGGCTGGCAGGCGTTGCACTACGAAATGACACTCTTTGAGTTTTTAGCAAATAACGATATGTGTTTATCCTAAAACACAAAATTGCTGTACTATTTAGAACTTAACTACATTTCATAAAAAACCTCCTTTTTCTCCTCTTCAAGGGGCATTAGGAATATCATTTGCGAAAACTTTTAATTCCAAAGTTTCACTAGTCACAGTAAATTATAAGCAATAAAAAAGGGTTGACAATTGCCAACCCTTTCATTTTCTTGTAAAGAAAACCTAGTCTTCTTTTTTCTTCTTTGAGCTTTCCGTAGCTTTAGCGGAGGAGCTAGCAGGAGCTTTCTTTTTTGCAAGAGCTTTTTTCTCTGATTTCTGCGTGTCGCCTTTAGCTTTAACAGAGGCACTAGGAGCAACCTCTTTTTTTGCAGTTGTCTTCTTAGGAGCAGCTTTCTTTGCTTCTTTAGCAGAAGCTTCTTCTTTCTTTTCTGCCTTTGCAGGCTTTGCTTCAGCCTTAGTTGCTGCTGCAAATTCAGCCTTTACAGCTTCAATATCTATATTTTTAAGAACGGGCTTAGCACTTTCTAATGCTAATTTTTGAATTCTTCGCTTTGAAGTAAGCTTATTTTTACGTCCTTTTCTTTTTAGTCTAGTGATAGCCATTGTATAAATTTCTTAAATTCGAGCTGCAAAAATAGTGCATTTAATTAAATAGTGAAATTATAACGTAAAAATTTTACTCAAAATCTGACTTCCACCTATAATTTTTCGTAAATACGATTTCTTTTGTGACAGAATGCCACAAAAACATTTGAAGTTTTTATTCATTTGAAACTAAAAGTGCATTTTTTCGCATTGGCGTATACTTTCTTACATCGAACTAGGTTAGAAGAGATAACACCTTCTAAATTTAATCTTTGCCGATGGACATTAATGTTAAATCATATTTACAATTCTGACTCGACTATGCTTAGATTTGCACTCAATTTTAAGTGATACAAAATGAGTAACCAAAAGCCTACTATACCTAAAGGAACCCGAGATTTTGGCCCTAAAGTGGTAAGCAAACGTAATTATATATTAAAAACGATTCGAACTACTTTTGAAAAGTTCGGCTTTCTTCCTTTGGAAACCCCCACAATGGAGAATCTATCCGTGCTTACAGGTAAATATGGAGATGAAGGCGACCAACTTATTTTTAAAGTACTTAATTCAGGAGATTATTTATCGAAGGTTAAAACCGATATTACTAATACCCCATCTCAACAACTTACACCTCAAATAGCAGAAAAAGGATTACGTTATGATTTAACAGTACCATTTGCACGCTATGTGGTTATGAACCGGAACGAAATTAGTTTTCCTTTTAGAAGATACCAAATGCAACCTGTATGGCGTGCAGATAGGCCTCAAAAAGGCCGATACCGTGAATTTATGCAATGCGATGCCGATGTTGTTGGAACAGACTCACTCATCTGCGAAGCAGAAATCATAATGATGATTAATGAGATTTTGGATAACCTAGGAATTAAAGGCTATGAAATTGTAATAAACAGCCGAAAAATACTAACAGGATTGGCAGAATACCTTGGCCATAAAGGTGAAGAGGGCGCTCTTTGTGTAGCCATTGATAAATTAGATAAAATAGGTGCGCAGGGCGTATTTAAAGAGTTAGATAAAATTGGCTATACAAGTAGCCAACTTGGTTCATTATCTCCTATACTAAAAATTGAAGGCACTCACACCGAAAAACTAAATCAATTAAAAGAATTAATTTCAGATAATAATGAGATTAATGAGGGGTTAGAAGAAATGAAGAAAGTTATTTCTTATGTTGAATCTATGAACGGCAATCTTTCAACCGTAAACTTCGATCCATCATTAGCGAGAGGCCTCTCCTATTATACAGGAGCAATTTTTGAAGTAAAAATTAAAGATGGCAGCATAGGCAGTATTTCTGGTGGTGGCCGTTACGATAACCTTACGGGGGTATTTGGCATGCCTGATGTTTCAGGTGTTGGCTTTTCATTGGGCATAGATCGCATGTATGATGTTATGGAAGCTCGCAATCTGTTTCCTAAAGAAGTTGCAACCACTACCCAAGTGCTACTAATTAATTTTGGTGCTAACGAAGAAGCATTTGCCATTAAACAATTAGCAAAATTAAGAGAAGCAGGAATCGCATCGGAGCTATACCCATCAGCTGCTAAGCTAAAAAAGCAAATGGCGTATGCCAATAATTTAAATATTCCCTTTGTGGTTCTTATCGGGTCTAACGAAGTTGAAAATAATACACTCACAGTAAAAAATATGGTGATTGGCACGCAAGAGTCTTTATCAATTGAAGCACTTATTAAAAAGTTGAAATAATATATGAACAAGCATCTTATAACAACTTCTCCTCTCACCATTGATCAGGTTGAATCAATTATTTACAATGGAGCCAAATTAAAGCTATCAGCTGAAGCAACAGAGAAAATACAACACTGCCGTAATTATTTAGATAATAAGATAAAAACTTCTGACGAACCTATTTACGGAATTAATACTGGTTTCGGCTCCTTATATAAGGAGCGTATTTCTAAAAGTGAATTAGGTAAACTGCAAACCAACATAATTAAATCCCACGCTTGCGGAGCAGGTGATACAATTCCTAATTATATTGTTAAGCTAATACTATTATTAAAAGTGCAATCATTAAGTTATGGACATTCTGGTGTACAAGTTAGTACCGTTCAACGCCTTATTGATTTATATAATAATAACATTTTTCCTGTTGTATATGAGTATGGATCTTTAGGTGCTTCTGGAGATTTAGCACCTTTAGCTCATGTGTGTTTACCTCTTATTGGCGAAGGAGAAGTTTGGTATAAAGAAAAATTAATTAGCGGGCAAGAATTGCTTGTGCAAATGAAATGGAAACCGATCGAGCTGCAAGCCAAAGAAGGCTTAGCACTTTTAAACGGCACCCAGTTTATGACAGCCTTTGGGGTATGGAATTTAATTGAAGCAAAAAAACTACTTAACTTATCCAACTTAATTGGAGCGTTATCCCTAGATGCATTTGATGGAAGAATTGAACCCTTTAATGCCAAAGTACATGCCATTCGCCCCCAACCGGGGCAAGGCATTGTTGCCAAAACAGTAAGTAATCACCTTAAAGGAAGTGAGTTAATCACTCAAAAGAAAAAGCATGTGCAAGACCCCTACTCTTTCCGTTGCATCCCACAAGTACACGGTGCTACCAATGATGCCATTGGTTATGTAGAAAAGGTGTTTACACAAGAAATAAATGGTGTTACCGATAATCCAAATATATTTCCTGATGACGATTTGATAATTTCAGCAGGCAACTTTCATGGGCAACCTTTGGGCTTAGCACTCGACTTTATGGCCTTGGCAATGGCAGAACTAGGAAGCATATCCGAGCGAAGAACTTACCAATTAATATCTGGCGCAAGAGATTTACCCAATTACCTTATTGCCAATCCTGGTATTAACTCAGGCCTAATGATTCCTCAATACACAGCAGCCTCAATTGTAAGCCAAAATAAAAATTTGTGCCATCCTGCAACGGCCGATTCCATCGTTTCGTCTAATGGGCAAGAAGACCACGTAAGCATGGGGGCTAATGCGGCAACAAAGGCGCACAAAATCATTAATAATCTATACGAAATCCTCGGAATAGAACTATTAACGGCTTCGCAAGCAATTGAATTACGAAGACCGTTAAAATCTTCAGCCACAATTGAAATCTTTGTAAGCAATTTTAGAATGGTAGTACCGTTTATTAAAGAAGACCGTATTTTACGTATTGATATGGCAAATGCTACAAAATTTCTTAAATCCTACTCATTTTAAATGAATGCAAAATGGCATGTGCTAGCACTATTTGTAGGGCTGTTTTTTACAAACCAGTCTAATGCACAATACCTAAGTGTAAAAGGCGATTTTGAAGTAGATCAACAAAAGGGTTGCCATGACATTACTGTAACAGCATCCAATATTAACCCTGGTACAGGTACTATTATTTACCAATTTGATGGTTTTAACTCTGCAACAACAACAAATCCAACTCATACCTATACTGCACCTGGCACCTATTGGATAAATCAATACATTCAAGGGGCTACAGGAGAAAAAAAAGACAGTGTTTCTGTGGCTGTAGTTGCACCTGAAACTCCCAAAATCGAACTATTAAGTTGCAATAATTTTGAACTTTTAGTCGATATTTTAGACAACTATTATGATGTATATGAAATTAATTATGGGGATGGTTTTATAACACAAATAAACAAAAATAATAATGTGCCACCTTACACGTTTGCAGATAATACTACTCGAAATGTAACCGTAACTGGCCTATTTAATACAGCTAGTAATCGATGTGCTGTTGCAAGCTTTCAATTTACGCCAACAACTGCTGTACTCCCATCTCAACTAGATTCGCTAATAATTTTTGATAATACGTCACTTAAATTAGATTATTCATTACCGGTACATTCAATTAGTAAATTGGAAGTATCTCTTACTAATAATTCGAGCTATGTATTATTTAAAAACTTAGCACAAAATACCATTGCTGATACAGTTAGAAATTTAAACATCAATCAAAACATCTATTGCTTTCGAATTGCTACCTACGATGCGTGCAGCAATTTTAAATCATACTCTAACGAGGTTTGCACCATAAATTTGAATACATCATCTCAAAATAATCAGATTACAATTGATTGGAGCACAATTGATCTTGGTGGAAGTCAAACTGCAGAAATTTTTCGAGATGGAGCTGCTCTTCAAACAATTGCATTCCCAACTATCCAACACATAGATTCTACAGTGGTTTGCAATACCACTTATTGCTATCAAGCAGAAATCAATTTTACCGGAGGTGGATTATCTCGCTCTTTAGAAATTTGTGAAACAGCATTTTCTACAAACACTCCTCCTACAATTGATAATATTAGTAGCATCACAAATTCAGATTCAATTGATTGGACTTGGCAAATTCCAGTAAGTTCTATGCCCTCCTATTTTAAAATTTATCAAGTAAACGCAGAAGGCACTATTTTAAAATCTGATACAACCAGTGCTAATTTTTATAGAATGTTATTTGATAATACCGTTAAATACATGGCCGCAGAAATACACGATGCGTGCAATAACACCTCTCCCATTGGCAATGTAGGCAGTAATATTTATTTAACAGGCAGCACAAATCAATCATTTGATATAGAGTTAAATTGGAATACATTTTATGGATGGATTGATGGTTTTCAAGATTATTATGTAACCATAAAAGACAACCAAGGAGTACTAATAGATAGCCTTTCAACCAATGGGCAAACCAACTATTCGTTACCTGTAGCCAACCAAGTTGAGCAAACTATGGTATTTACTGTTTGGGCAGTTCCTGTAATTAGCGGCATTAAAAATTCCCGCTCAAACATATTGGTTTTTGAAAGAGACCCCATTATATCCATCCCCAATAGCTTTACGCCAAATGGAGATGGGCTAAATGACCTTTTTGTAGTTTCAGGCAAATTTATTGCCTCATATGAGCTACAAGTCTTTAATCGTTGGGGCGAAGTACTATTTCAAACTACAGATTTAGATACAGGTTGGGATGGTACATCAAACAACAATATTATGCCTGTAGGAAATTACGTATATTGGATGCGAATAAAAGATTTAAACAATAATGAGCATATTCGTACAGGAAGCATATTAATTTTGAGCAACTGATAAAAGAATTAACAATTAGCAATGTGTAATTATCAATAACTGTTTTTAAGAAAAAAACTATTGATTATTATTAATAATTACTAATTGAACATTAAAAGAAAGCTATGTTTGATATGATGAAAATGATGGGCAAGGTTAAAGAAGCTCAATCAAAGATGAAAGAAGTACAAGATGGACTTGTTAACATTACTACTGATGGCGAATCTGGTGGCGGCATGGTAAAAGCCATTGTAAATGGCAAAAAACAGCTAATTGATTTAATTATTGATGAAAGCCTTTACAACCCTGAAGACAAGGATATGCTAAAGGATTTGATAATAGCTGCCACAAATATTGCGATGGATAAGGCAGACATTTTAGCAAAAGAAGAAATGAAAAAAGCGACCGAAGGAATGCTTCCTAATATACCAGGAATGGATTTATCTTCTATGATGTAATGGCTAGTACCGCTATTGCAATTCTTAATTTTAACGGAAAGGGGTTTCTCCAGAAATTTCTTCCTACCTTAATAATGCATAGCAATACGTTTCCTATTTATATAGGAGATAATGCATCTACAGATGATTCTATAGAGTTTATTAAAACTAACTTTCCTCAAATACACCTCATAGAGCTTAATACGAATAATGGCTATAGTAAAGGGTATAATCTACTTTTAAAAGAGATAAAGGCGGATTATGTAGCACTTATCAATTCCGATATTGAAGTTACACCTAATTGGTTAGCACCTTTAATTGCTGAGCTTGAATCTAATGAAAGGATCGCAGCAGTTCAGCCAAAAATTAAATCATATAAGAATAAAGAGTATTTCGAATATGCCGGTGCAGCAGGAGGTTTTATTGATAAATATGGATACCCCTTTTGTAGAGGGCGCATTTTTAATACACTCGAAAAAGACAAAGGCCAATACGATGATTCCATTGAAGTAAAATGGGCTAGTGGTGCTTGTTTTCTAGTTCGAAAATCTTCTTTCGATTTAGTTGGAGGATTTGATGACGATTTTTTTGCTCATATGGAAGAAATCGACCTGTGTTGGAGGTTTGCAAACGATGGCTTTATAAGTAAATACACATCCAATAGTACTGTTTACCACGTAGGTGGTGGCACCTTAGCCTATGAAAATCCATTTAAAACGTATTTAAATTTTAGAAATGGCCTTTATCTTTTATTTAAGAACTTACCGAAACAGCCTCTTTTTAAAAATGTACTCATGCGAGTATTACTTGATTGGATAAGTATATTTTATTTTTTGGCACAAGGAAAATGGCAACAATCAAAGGCAATATTAAAAGCACATATTGAAGCTTTTAAAAATAGAAAACAGTTTTTAGCTAAAAGGTATTCTAAGATTAATACAGCAGAGTTTACAACAAACTATTCTATCGTTTGGAAATATTTTATTAAGAGTAAGAAAAAGTACAGCCAACTATAAACTTCTTTAAGAAGCGAAATAAACTCATTAATAATACCAAGCTGCATTAAATCTTCGCAAGTGCTTACGGATATTCATAACAAATGCTAATAGAAGATATACAATAATTGGAGACCCAAAAGTTAAAAAAGAAGCATATATAAACGACAATCTTATGCTTGATGTAGCAATACCTAGCTTTTCTGCCATTCTAGTACACACACCAAAAAATTGATGTTCAACAAACCCTTGCAATCTTTTCATAATTATCAAAAATAATAACAACAAATTTACTACACAAAAAATCAATCTATGGTCGTTTAAAGTTAATTTTTCCTATAATTGTAGTTCATTTTGAAAGTACCTAAATAAACAAAAAAAATATCAAATGAGAAAAGTACTAAATGCGGTTGTTTTGTTGGCAGTTTTAACTTTGAGCGGATGCTCAATAACAAAAATGGCTAAGTTGGCCTCGGATCAACAAATAAACGTTAACCCTAACCCTTTGGAATTGCATGGCGACTCTGTAAAGTTTGACATGTCCGCTACACTTCCAGTAAAAATGCTCGTTAAAGAAAAAGAGTATATCATTAATGTAGTTTACCAATACGGTGACCAAGAGCTTGCATTAGAATCAATTGTATTTAAAGCAGATGATTATCCTCAGAGCAATGAATCTCAACCTACAGCCTCAGAAAGTTTCTCATTTGCATATACCGATGCAATGAAAAGCGGAAAAATTGTTGTAAAAGGTGTGGCTAGAGACCCTAGAAAAGATAAAGAGGTAGCAGCTGAGCCAATGACAATTGCAGTAGGTACTATTACTACATCACAACTTGTAAAAGAAGTTTCTTTTCCTGCATTTGCAGATCATGGTTATAATAACCAAGAAGAGCTTGTTCCTACAAAAATTGATTTCTTTTTCGATCAAGGACGTGCTAACCTTAAGTACTCTGAAAGAAGAAGTAAAAGAGGTAAAGAATTTGAAGCTTTTATAGCTGACAAAAATGTTACAAGAACAGTTACTATTACAGGTACTCACTCACCTGAAGGTACTGAGCGTATTAACTCTAAACTATCAAACGATAGAGCTTCTGTAATTGAAGAGTATTACAGAAAGCAAATGGACAAATACGACTATAAAGGAACTGCTGATTCTATCAAATTTATTCTTAAGCCAATTGTTGATGATTGGAATGGTTTAAAAAATGCTTTAGCTACTTATGAAGGGATTTCTGCCGATCAAAAATCAGAAATGTTAAATATTGTAAATGGCCCTGGGGCTTTTGAAGATAAAGAAAAAGCATTACGTAAAGTAAGTGGATACAAAACAGTATTTAAAAACGTTTACCCAGGTTTGCGTTCAGCTAAAACTGAAATATTAATAGTTAAAGAAAAGAAAACAGATGCAGAGATATCTGTTTTAGCAAAAGAAATTACAGCAGGAACAGCTTCAGCTGATACATTATCTATTGAAGAATTAATGTACGCAGGAAGTCTTACTCCTGATCTTTCTGAAAAAGAAGCAATTTATAAAGCTGCAATTACTAAAGCTGATTCTTGGAACGCTCACGCAAACCTCGCAGCAACATATATTGCAATGGCTAATGAAGATGCTTCTAAAGCAGGCGAATATGCAGGATTAGCTGAAACTCAAGTTGACCTTGCAAATGGCAAGCAAGAGAGTGCTGAAGCTTATGTAACTGCTGCATCTGTATATTCTATTCAAGGCAACTTAGCAAAAGCAAAAGATGCTATAGCTAAAGCCGGGTCATTATCAGCAGATAGTGAAACTACTCAGGGAATGAACGGTGTTAAAGGATACCTTGAAATAAGAATGGCTGATTATAAAGGAGCTGTCTCTTCGTTATCAAGTGCTAATGCTTCTGCTGACAACGCATTCAACTTAGGCCTTGCGTACTTATTAGATAAGGATTATGATAATGCTTTAGGCTCGTTTGGTGATGCTGTAAGTGCTAATGCAGAAGATGCAGATGCTTATTACGCATTAGCAGTAACACAAGCTAGAAAAGATAATATAACTGAAGTTATCAGTAACCTTAAAAAAGCAATTGACCTTAATGCCGATTTAAAAGGTGAAGTAATTAAAGATTTAGAATTTCAAAATTATGTAGCTAATGCAGGATTCTCTGCTTTGCTTAAATAAGATAGATTTTTATTAGAAAAAAGACCTTGCTTTAGTTAGCAAGGTCTTTTTTTATGCCTCATATTTTATTTAAGTAGATCATCCTGCAAATCCTGATTTCCAATTTACAGATACGGTTGTAACTAATTTTTCAAATAAAGGAGTTGTTCGATTAGAGCTAAACATTACCATTCCTTATGACGAAAGCTACCCAAAGGTTGAACAAATAATAAAGGACACCATTTCAAAACTGCCAATTTTATGTTCCGAACCACCACCAGAAATAGGAATTATTAAATTCGATAGCCATAATGTTGATATAGAAGTTCGCCCCTATGTACTGCCTGATGACTTTTGGAGAGGCACGTATGAGTATTAATGCTGCCATTAAAAAGGCGTTTCACTACAACAACATTAAAGTGGCGTATGCAGAAAGTATGGAGCTAGGCAGTATTGGTGAGTAGCATGTTTATTCTTCTGATTTTACAATAGCGTCTCGTCTATAAAAACGATAGCCTCCCTCCTCTTTAATCAATGTTAATTCGGGTAACAAAGGTAAATAGGTATCAGTTATTTTAGATATTATATAAACAGGTTTGTCTATTTCACCAGTAATAAGCCATTGCTTATTATCCCGTTTTTCCAAATTATCATTAGGCTGCTTAAAATAGAAAAATGGTGCATAACTATAAAAGCCAGAAGTGGTTACATACACATCTTCGCCTTCAACAGACTTTAAAAAATTAATTAAAGACCCTTGCGTATGCTGCTCAATTTTGGGTATTATAAACATTGAATAGAGCAGCAATGTAATAGCCGTTCCTCCACTCATTATACTAATAGATTTTAACAGGTTTGATTTGAATAAATAAACAGTGCTAACAATTACAGCAGCCATAAATATCAAACCAATCATAAACTCAAAACCGCTCCAATGTACAGGCTTTAAAAGCCCTGCTACAGCAAAAGGGTCATCGATAAAGGGTTTTATAGTTTCTATAAAATAAATAACAAGCGGAAGGCTTGTAAGCAATATGCCAAATACGAGCCCTACAACTAAATAAACCCAACTAATTGCTTTAGGCACGGTAGATTTCGCTTTGATTAAACGATTAATATAAAGAGCTGCCAAGTACGACAAGGGTAAATAAGCCATGGATGAATAGTGAACAATCTTTGTGGTAACAATGGTGAATAAAATCATAACCACCCAAAAGAGTACCATCATCCATTTAGCTAAAGGATTAGTACTTGTAGTAGTTTTATTAAAACTACCTAGTGCTAAAACTGACATAGGAAAACATCCCAAAAACACCACCACAAAATGATAGTAAATAGGTTGTTCATGCCCAGCTACGGGGTTGCTAAATAAATCAATTTGATATTTGATAAACTCGACTAAAAACCAAGGCCCATTGGCGACTACCTCAGCTCCGTACCACATAAATGTGACTAGGAAAGTGGTGAGAGCAAATATTGCCACATCTTTTATACGAGGCCAGACTTTAAGCTTACCTAATATAATAATAACTCCAAATGTGAGTAGCAAAAGCAAAAATCCAACAGGCCCCTTAGTAATAATGGCAAAGCCAATGAGTGTTCCTGAAATAGCTGAATTCCTGAATTTATGGGCTACATCATTCATTGCCCTCATTAGGAAATAAATGGCTGTAAAAATGAAGTAGTTAAAAACTGGATCAATAATGCCAGATTTGAAGTACAAATGAGGCAGCATGGAAGCAAAGAATAATAGTGCCCAAATTATGCCAAATTTGGCATCCTTTTCTTTCTTACCAATTACATATAGGGTAACAAGTGTTATAATTCCAAAAATGGCATTGGGGAAACGAGCTGCAAACTCGTTAACACCAAATAACTTCATTGATGCTACTTGCAACCAAAAGAAAAATGGAGGTTTTTCCCAAAAAGGAAGGAATCCAACCCGAACTCTGAAATAATCGCCCGTTACCATCATTTCACGTGCGGATTCTGCAAAATTAATCTCGTCCCAATCGAAGAGGTGTACACTACCTAAAAATGGCAAGAAGAATATAGCAGCAACTAATGCAATTAGATATGGGTAATATTTTTCGGGTATGCTCTTCATTATTTTCTAAGTAGTCCATTATCTCCAAATTTGGATTTAAAGGATTTATCTAGCCAAATGTAAACTAGCACCGATGAAACAACACCTATGATAGACCCAAAATATACATCAACTGGAAAATGAACGGCTAAATACACCCGAGAATAACCGACTAAAACAGCCAATATCACCATAAGCCAACTACTTCTCTTCATGTTAAATATTAGTACTAAAAATAGAGCAAGAGCAAATGCGGTAGTAGTATGCCCAGAAGGGAAGCTGTTTTTAACGTGCCTAGTTACGCCTTCTACAAAATGAATGGAGTCTAAGTTTCCTCTAAAATGACCCACTGGTCTTAATACATCATCGAAAAAAGTAAGTTTTAATAGTTGAGCTATTAACGATGAGCCAAGAAAAATTACTAAACCTAACAAAGCTAAACGATATCGATAAAGTGCTAATACTAAAATTATTAATACGAATAGCAAGCCATCACCTAAATGTGTAAGTAATTTAAATAACACATCCCCAAAAGTGTTATGGTAAGAGTTAACCAAAAAGAATGATTCCTCTTTTGAATAAGTTAGCAATACAATTCCTGCACCAATAAGGAATAATCCATATACATAAAAGAACGACTTGTATTGCCTTAACACCTTATTTAGCAACTTAATCATTTTGATTATCTAAATATTCGTTTAAAGAAATAACGAACAGAAACACCTAATACACCTATACCATAAGTACTACTTCTAGCAAAATTAATTGATGAAGCTTCTTCGAAATATTTGGTAGGGCACGTAATTTCGGCTACTTCAAACCCTTGAAATAGAATTTCAGCTAAAAACTGATTATCAAAAATAAAATCATCCGAGTATGTATTAAAATCAACTTTTTCCAGTACCTCTTTGGTATATGCTCTATACCCTGTGTGGTATTCCGAAAGCTTCTGATTCATTAATAAATTTTGACTAAAGGTAAGAAATCGATTGGCCACATATTTATAAAAAGGCATCCCTCCTTTTAAAGCACCTTTTCCTAAAATTCGAGAAGCAATTACCACAGGATATACATCATTTGCCATTAAATACACCATCGACTTAATCAACTTTGGTGTGTACTGGTAATCTGGGTGAAGCATAATAATAATATCTGCACCTATTTCTAATGATTTATTATAACACGATTTTTGATTGCCTCCATATCCTTTATTGGTATCGTGTTGTATAATATAATGAATACCTAGCTCCTCAGCCACTTTAACCGTATCATCTGTACTCCTATCATCTGTTAGAATCACTTCGTCCACTATATCAAAAGGGATTTCTTCCCACGTTTTTCTAAGTGTTTGCCCCGCATTATATGCAGGCATTATTACTACTACTTTCTTATTATCTACCATTGCTAAATTAAAGCTGCAAATATAAGATTATATCCTATGAATAATTATCAATTGGTAATTGACAATTACTAATTGATTTCCGCCTTATTTGTGGGATGGAAATTTTTCTGTTGCCTCAAACTTATATTGCTCTCTTAACACTAATTATTCTTAAAGTTATATTAGGGGTTGATAATATTATTTTTATTTCGATTATAAACAATAAACTCCCTGCTTCTATTCAAAAAAAGGCTAGGTTCATTGGGCTTATTTTTTACTAAACAACTTCTTTAGCTACCCTAGATTTAATAGCTTCCGCAACAAAATTGTTTAAAGAAGTTTTAGACTCTATTGCTAAAAGTGCAGCCTTGCGATGAAGTGAAGAAGAAACCCTTACATCAAAACTGCCTTAATAGGGCTTTTCAGGCACTTTTTCTGCTTCTTTACAATCAATCAAATACGTATCAACAGCTTCTTTAAAACCCTCTTCAAGTCCCTTGCCTGTTTCACCTTCATAAGAGATCAGCCCTCTTATTCCTAAAATTTTTCCATAAAGCAAATTGTCTTCTGAGCTATACTCAATGCTACCTACATAACCTTTACGTGTTAGATATTTCATAACTCGAAAATTTCATTTATTTGCTTCATTTGATACTTCTTCATTATTCCACTTGGATGCGGTTTATGAAGTATTATTGGTATGCCTTCTTCACTTTCAAACTTCACTCTAGATCTTGATTTTTTACCTTTCTTTACTTCAGTAAAACCAAAATGTCCTAAAAGCTTCACCATCTCATCATAATGAAAACCAGATGGCATACTTAAAAAAACGCTGAATAAGTTTTTCTTTCTTAGACATAGCATAAAGTAACTAAATATAGTTACGAAAACAAATACTATTTGTTAGAATCTAAGAAGGATGAGTATCAATACATATATACAACGAAGAATAGAAAATTTTAAACTTTATACTTTCTTTTTAACCCCAGGAAACCAAGCGTAAATAATAGTGAGTGGAAACAGCAGGTAGAACAGCA
>CAZQWZ010000049.1:0-14323 GCA_964596935.1 uncultured Roseivirgaceae bacterium | reverse complement strand
TGTCGTCATTCTATTGGTTAACAAAACAAAATGCATTTTAATAATAAAACTTAAAGGTTGATTTATAAGTGCCTATTTTATCAAATTTCAGATGCCATAAAGGCAATTGCAGCCTATTAAAAAAATCACCAAAATGGATGGATGGGTGCTTTTCTTGTAGCCCAACTCTTTTAATCATTTTTGCCATATCACAGTCAACATAGTATTCCAAATAGCTCTCTTTAGCATTATCATTAATGGATAATACCTGTAATTCAATGGTGTTATCTAAGCCTTCGATAATTTTATAAAGTGGCTCAATTGTAGTCCTTGTATTGTCTTTAATTTGCAAAATTACGATACCATTTAATAGTAGATTTGCTGTAAAGTTATTGGAAGACCCAATACCTACTTCACAAGAATGTATTTGCCCACGATAATCCAATTCATTTTTAGGCACATTAATTGTAAATGTCATTATTATGGGTTCATTCATGCGCTCTTCTGCTATATCTTTCACAAACTCATTTTCAAGCACCTCTACTTCAGGGTGTTCTTTTGCTAATAACTCATCTAAGCTGTTTGTTGAAACACCTAAACTATTTTCTTTTAATTCACCTCTTACAATAACAGCTCGGACAAACATGTCTTTTTTAAAAAGATCTTGAGCGCCTTCCTTAATAACTTCTGTAATTATTGGCGAAGGTTCAAAAACAACTTGTATTTCATTATCGCCTTTGCGCATGTGGCTATTTAAAATTACTTTATTTTGATAACCTGTAGGGCCGCTAAAGCTATGTCCGTTTTTCATAGTCATTCCATAACCTTCGGCATTACTTAATGTACGTTCGATGCCGTTTACATAAACACGGGTAATATATAAGCGTGCGTCTGTATATAATTCGTACAGGTTAGGCCCAACAATAGAGGGCATTTGTAGTTTAATTGGTTCTGTTTGTGAGTTCATAGTACTTGGGTTAAGTGTTTTGTGCTGAGAAAAACTTAAATAATTAATTGCTAGTAATATTAATAATAATACTCTCCTTTTCATTCTTCAAATTTGGCATTAAAAACGATTAAAAAAAACACCGAAAACTGTGAAATTAAGACTCCCCATAAACAGGTATTGATTGCTTTTAGGTTAAACTTTATAACTAGGTATCTCATCCAAATTTACTAGCTCCCCTTTTACATCCAACTTAAACGTATAATGGGTTAGCCCATTGGTTAATATAATAATTTTAGCACTCAAAGTTCGATTATACATAGCAACCTGCTCTAAGGTGGACTGGTTAACTTTTACAGAAGGCGCTTTGCATTCTACTAAAATGTATGGTTTACCATTGTTATCATATATAACAATATCCGATCTTTTTAATCTTGAGTTATACACAACACCCGACTCTACTTTTAAAAGCCCTTTAGGATAACCTAAATCATTATGCAAGTAGTGAATCATATGCTGGCGCACCCATTCTTCAGGGGTAAGCATAATTGGTTTCTTCCGAATAATGTCATAAATATATGTATCATCATTATTCGTGGTTATTCTAAACTTGTATGTAGGCAAATTCAAAGTTTGCATATCGCAAATATGCAACACAATTATTTTGCTCGTATTTTTGCAATCAATTAATACCAAATAATATATGATAACAAAGAAAGGCATTGTAGATAATTGGCTACCCCGCTACACAGGAACAGAACTAGATCAATTTGGAGAATATATTTTATTAACCAATTTCAAAAATTACCTTACTCTTTTTAGCGAAAAGTATGGAGCTGAAATAATTGGAGAAGATAAGCCTATGCAAACGGTTACTGCCAATAATATTACCATAATAAATTTTGGAATGGGAAGCCCAATGGCAGCAACTATGATGGATTTACTGTCTGCTATAATGCCTAAAGCAGTTCTTTTTTTAGGAAAATGTGGTGGATTAAAAAAGAAAACAGCATTAGGAGACTATATATTACCAATAGCAGCTATTAGAGGCGAAGGTACAAGCAACGATTATTTACCTCCAGAGGTGCCTGCATTACCTTCATTTAACTTGCAGAGAGCAGTATCTTCCGTTATCAAAAATAGAGGACTTGATTATTGGTCTGGAGTAGTATTTACAACCAACAGACGAGTTTGGGAACATGATAAAGGCTTTAAAAAACGATTACGACAAGCTAGAGCTATGGGCATCGACATGGAAACTGCCACCATTTTTACGGTAGGCTTTAAGAATGAAATTCCACGAGGAGCTCTTTTACTGGTAAGTGATAACCCAATGATACCAAGCGGAGTTAAAACAGATAAAAGTGATACAGGTGTTACGAAATCCTATGTAGGCGAACATTTAGAAATTGGGATCGAAGCACTAATTGAACTCCGTGATTCAGGTGACTCTGTTAAGCACTTGCGCTACGAGTAACTCTATTCTGTTTCCTACTTCCATAATTCCTTGCAAGGTTGGTATCCTTTAAAAGGATACCAACCTTGCAAGGAATTATTCTACTTTTGAACAGATGTTTTTGGGAGTTTTAATCTTAGTAAAATACTGAGCCCAACAATAAAAAACAATCCTAATGCGAGTGAGCTATTTCGCATGCTGCCTGTTAAGTATTCGATATAGCCATAGGCGAATGTGCCTACAACAATGGAAATATTAAAGGTGACATCATAAAAGCTGAAAAAGGAGGCGAAATCAGTTGTGTCTTCAGGAATAAGTTTTGAATAGGTTGCTCTAGATAAAGCTTGAATTCCACCCATTACCATACCCACCACAAATGCCAAAGTAAAAAACTGTGTTTTTGTAGTTACTAAAAAAGCACCTACACAAATAAAAATCCAAATAATAAGCATACTGGAAAGTGAAAACTTATTACCCTTAAAAACAGATAATTTAGCAAATAAATAAGACCCAGCTACTGCAACTACATTAATTATTAATATCGTTAGAATTAGTTCTCCTCCTTCTAATTTTAATACTTTGCTGCCAAACTGGGCTGCCATGTAGATCACTGTTTGTACTCCAGTATTATAAAAAAAGAAGGCAAGAAGAAACTTTCTAGTAGAACGAAGTTTTTTTAATAACTGCCACACCTTAAGAATTTCCTTATATCCATTTAATAACATATTGGGTTTGTTATTAGTTTGAATAACATCTGAAGGCATGTTTCTAAAGGTAATTTGAGAAAACCCTAACCACCAAACACCTACCATTACAAAAGACAATCTTGCAGGTGTACTATCGGCTTGTAGTCCAAATAATTCCGGTTTTTGAATCATCACCAAGTTTATAACTAAAAGAATAACACTACCTGCATATCCATATGCGAATCCTCTCGCACTCACCAAATCAATTTTATCGATAGAGGCAATTTGAGGCAAATACGAGTTATAAAAAACTAAGCTTCCAGCAAAAGAGATGCTTGCCAAAACAGCCATTGATATGCCGAATTCAATATTGCTTCCTTCAAAAAAGTAAAGGCTCATGCATGAAATACTGCCGATATACACAAATACTTTCATAAACAGTAAGCGCTTGCCACTATAATCTGCAATACCAGTAAGTAAAGGAAGCATTGCTGCTACTACCAAAAAGGAAAATGATAAGGCATACGAATAAAGCACCGTATTAATTACTTCAAATCCAAAAAAGGACACCAAATCACTGTTTGGTGATCGGGTAACACTTTCGTAATAAACAGGAAAAATGGAAGATATGATAACCAAGGAGTAAACAGAGTTTGCCCAATCGTACATACTCCAAGCCCTAATTATTTTTTTGTCGTTTATCATATACCATTAAATATTTACAAACCCACCCTCGCTTTCGCATAGCTTCAGCGGAGCAAAGCCTAACTCCTCCTAGGAGGGGAACAAAAAAAGGTCTTCCTAAAATAGAAAGACCTTTTAATTATAAAAAACTATTTGCTTTACAATTCTGTTTTCTGACGAACAGAATACATTATTTTTAATGCATTCGCTTTCCTCAATTCAGCCTGGACATCAGAAATCAATCCCATCTTCACTTCTTCATCTGCTTTAAAAGCAATGGTAATTTGATCTTTTAAGTTTTCGTCCAATTTATCTTTTTCCTTAGAAACCCAAAGAATAACATCTTTCGTTTCTAAAAAAACATCATTTGCTTGCACTTTAGGTTCATCACCATATAAAGTTGTGTTTTTAGGCTCACCCATATATAAGTAACTTACCAATGACTTTCGCTGCAATTTTCTAAGCTCAGTACCTTCTGGCATTTTTTGCTTTACATTAATGGTATTTTCTCTCATTACAGTGGTAACCATAAAAAAGAATAATAGCATAAATATAATATCTGGTAATGCCGCAGTAGGTATTTCCTGACTCGTGTTCGATTTTTTTGTAAACTTTGCCATACTACTTATTTACTTATTAGGTTCAGCAATTGAAATAGCCATTGGCAAACCCTCTCTTGCCTTTGCATAAATTGCTTTATTATCAGGGTTACTCAATTCAGAAGCTATTTCTCTCCACCTTGTATTTGATACCCCTGCACGCTCCGCATATATATCATAATAAGCTCCTTGTGCTTCATTATAAACCGCAATAAACATATCATAACTAGTACCACGATTGGCTTTTAATGAAACTACAGCCTTTTGAGGACTATCTGATAATTCTGGATTTTTTCCATTATTAAGCACAAATACTTTAATCATTTCCCTAATTTCTTTTACATCTGATAGTGGCTCATTTTCTACCAAAAGCTTGTCTGAAGAATTAATTAATATTTTGAAAATATTTCTTTCAGGAATCTTAACATCAACAATTTCATCTGGAATTGGAGGTAGTTTTAGCGTTAATCCCTTATCGTTGGCAATGGTAGTTGTTACCAAAAAGAATATAAGCAATAAGAATGCTATATCCGCCATCGAGCTGGAATCAATTCCCCTCATTTCTCTTCTACCTTTTGCCATAATCTTCTTTATTTAATTGCTTTGTTCAATTCGGTATAAGCTATTCCAACAGCAGCTATCCCTAATAGGATATATACCATTGTTAATAGTCCGCCAATCATCTTAGATACACCTGGGTCTTCTACTCCAACCTCTATATACCTAGCTGTAATTTCAGAATCAGATAGTGCATATCCAATTCCATATATTACTAATAATATACCTACACCTACAGCCGAAGCAATTAAATTTTTTGGTTCATCCAATGATTTAATTAATGGTAATACTACGGCTAATACAACACCTACAATTGTAAGTAAGTAAGCTAAGTACAGTCCATAATTTGCAATAAATCCTTCCATATTTTTATAATATTAAGGGTGTAATTATTTATTTGTTTGCTTGTAGTGTACTAAAAGATCAATAAATGTTATTGAAGAATCTTCCATTGTATTCACTAATGCATCAATTTTAGATATCAAGTAATTATAGAATACTTGAAGAATAACACCTACAATAAGACCAGCTACTGTAGTAAGTAGTGCTACTTTAATACCACCTGCCACAACTGTAGGCGAAATATCACCTGCTGCTTGAATCGCATCAAAGGCACCAATCATACCAATTACTGTTCCCATAAACCCTAACATAGGAGCAAGAGATATAAATAAAGAAACCCAAACAAGTCCTTTTTCTAAACGACCCATTTCAACAGATCCGTAAGAAATAATAGACTTCTCAACCATTTCAATTCCTTCATCAAGTCTCATTAATCCTTGTGTAAAAATTGAAGCGATAGGCCCCTTTGTGTTTTTTGTTACTTCTTTAGCTGCTTCAACACCTTCTTCAGTTAATGCTTTTTCAAGCTTAGCTAAAAGTTTATCTGTGTTAGTAGTTGCTAAATTCAAAGTAATAATTCTTTCAATAGCTATGGATAACCCTAAGATTAAACATAAAAGTACTGCACCCATAAATTCCCATCCACCTTCGATGAATTTGGTTTTTACTCTTTGGTGAAACCCTTCTTCTTCAGCAGGAGCTTCTACTGGCTCTTCAACAATAGCAGGAGCTTCTACTTCTTCTACTGGTGCGGCTAGCGAATCTTCTTCAGCCACTGCCGTGCTGTCAACCGTTTCGGTTGTGGCACTATCAGCACTCATTTCTTCTTGAGCTACTGCAGTCCAAGAATTTCCAAGGGTTAAAACCCCGAACAACATTAAGAAAGCAAATAATCGTTTCATAATTTAATTATTAAATAGGTATGTTTTGCGTTTATAAATAGTTTAATATATCCAATTTCAAGCGCGGAGAAGAAGGGATTCGAACCCCCGGTACCCTTGTGGGGCACACTCACTTTCCAAGCGAGCGCCTTCGACCACTCGGCCACCTCTCCTAAGTATCAAAATTTAAACTTAGCGCACAAATAAATACCAAAAATTAACCTTATGCAAATTTATGTTTGAAATAAATGGAGGCATTTCTCATTGTTTAGCTAAGTTCTCCACAAATAGGTGTTAACATGTGATTAATTGCACTTTTATAAGAATACTTTTTTCCAAGCACAAACATCAATTTAGTAATTGCTGCTTCCATGGTAATATCAGAACCACTAATTACACCAGATGTTTCTAACAAGGCACTTGTTGCATATAAACCCTGCTTAACTTCACCCCCTAAACATTGCGATACATTAATTACCAGCACCTCTCTTTCAACTGCTTTAGTTATACATTTAATAAACCAAGAAACTGTCATTGCATTACCTGCACCAAAAGTTTCGAGAACAACTCCTTTTATATGCTTATTTTCTAAAACTGCACTTACAGCTTCTTTCGTAATTCCTGGAAAAATCTTTAATACAGCCACTCCTTTAAACCACTGAGGAGTTATCAACCCATTAGTATTGTTTGCTTTGGGTAAAATAGCTGAATGGTTATACCTTATTTCTATGCCTGCTTCTGCCAATGCTGGGTAATTTTCAGAGCGAAAGGCATCAAACTTACTGCTCTGCACTTTTTGCGATCTATTACCTCTTACTAAATGATGATTAAAAAAGATACATACTTCAGGAATCATACTATCTCCTTTCTCATTTTTAGCAGATGCGATTTCCAACGATGTAATCAAGTTTTCTCGCGCATCCGTTCGAGGCACTGTTATAGGCAATTGAGCACCGGTTATAATAACAGGCTTATTTAACCCTTTAAGCGAATAGCTTAATGCCGAAGCGGTAAAAGCCATTGTATCTGTGCCATGAAGAATTACAAAGCCATCATGCGCTTCCTCTTCCTCAATAATAATTTTTGTTATTTTATTCCAATCATTAGGGTTGATATTAGAGGAATCAATTGGGTCTTCGAAAGTAATTACTGAAATATGAAGGTTAAATTCTTGAATTGCAGGAATCTTTTCCATCACTTTTGTGAAATCGAACGGAACTAAAGAGCCATCTTCCGATGTGCCCATACCGAAAGTGCCACCTGTATATATAAGTAATATATTAGCCTCTGGCTGATTGGGGCTTGCAATGTCTAAGGTGATTTTATGATATCCTTTCGTTGGCATTTCTAAAAAGTTTTAAAGCATTTTGGGATGTTTCTTCTGCTACTTCTTCAATAGAAACACCTTTTACATCAGCAATTTTTTGAGCAACTAATTTAATGTAAGAAGGCTCATTTCGTTTTCCTCTATAAGGTACAGGAGCCAAATATGGGCTATCGGTTTCTAAAACTATGTTTTTCATCTCAACTTCTTCCATAACTGGAGTTAATCCTCCATTTTTAAAGGTAGCCACTCCACCCAACCCAATTTTAAATCCTTGCTTAATAATTTTATCAGCTTGATCTATATCGCCTGTAAAGCAATGAAATATACCTGTGTGACTATTGGTTTCTTTTACAAGCTTAATGGTTTCATCAATCGTTTCGCGGCAATGAATTACCAACGGAAGATTATAAGTAGTTGCCAGCTCTGCTTGAATTTTAAAAGCCTCTTGCTGTTGAGGCCAAAAGGTTTTATCCCAATACAAATCTGTTCCAATTTCGCCCACAGCTGCAAAATCAGCTTTTTTAAGCCAATCTTCCACTTCGTAAAGGTTTTTTTCAAAATTTTTGGTAACCGAACACGGATGAAGCCCCATCATAGGAATACAAAAATCAGGATACTTAGCAGCCACCTCTAACATATCATCAATGGTAGTATGATCTACATTAGGCATGTATATTTTTTCAACCCCCTCCTCTTTTGCCTTATCAATTATTTCAGATAAATCATTTGCAAACTCCTTTAAATAAATATGTGCGTGGGTTTCAATTAGCCTCATAAATGCAAATATAGATTTATTAACCCAACGGATATAAAACGTAAATACTAAAAGATATAAGACTTCTATTTTTAACAAAAAAATAATTGGTTCTAGCCCGAATTTAATGGCAATAAATATTAGCTTATGGTAAAGCAAAAAATAGTCATACGAAACTAATTTCTGGAACTACTCCATCTGCTACAAGAAATATTACTAGTTATATTTCCATCGTATCGGAAATATTACTAGTTATATTTCCATCATATCGGAAATATTACTAGTTTTATGCAATGAAAGAATATACGCGCATAATTGAATCACAAATTTCAAATTGGTTATTTAAAGGGAAAGCCTTAATTATTATTGGTGCTAGACAAGTAGGAAAAACAACTCTACTAACCTCCATTAGCAATAAACTAGGGAATACATTATGGCTAAATGCAGATGAAAATATAACAAGGGTAAGGTTAACAAACCCAAGTATTGAGGTTTTAAAAGGAATAGTTGGTGATTACAAAATCGTAATAATTGACGAAATACAACGAATTGAGAATGCAGGGTTACTCTTAAAGTTATTAGTTGATAACTTTAAAGAGGTTCAATTTTTAGCAACAGGTTCTTCAGCTCTTGAAATATCTGATACTGTTTTTGAACCTATGACAGGCAGATATTTCTTATTTTATCTATACCCCTTTTCACTTGCGGAGCTTTACCCAACTAAGTCTCCTTTTGAGTTAGAGCAGGAGCTACCATTTCATCTAGTATTTGGATGCTATCCTGAATTAAGCCTTAAAAAAAATATGGCAGAAATGCTCCTCAAAAATTTAACTCAACAGTATTTATATAAAGATGTATTGGTTTGGAAAGATATTAGAAAACCTGAATTACTCGATAAACTTTTAAAATTACTAGCCTACCAGTTGGGCTCTGAAGTATCCATACACGAAATAAGCAATCAATTAGGCGTTAAATCTGAGACAGTCGAAAATTACATTGATTTACTAGAGAAATCATTCGTAATATACCGCTTAAAATCTTACAACACCAACCAAAGGAAAGAGGTAAGCAAAATGAGTAAGATACTGTTTTGGGATAATGGAGTTAGGAATGCCATTATCGAAGACTTTAATGACCTTTCAGTAAGAACTGACAAAGGAGCCCTATTTGAAAACTTTATCATAAGTGAACGCATGAAAATGAATGCGTGGCTAAAACCTTACACCAAAAGTTTTTTCTGGAGAAACTATAATAAAAACGAAGTTGATTATGTAGAATTAAATAAAGGAGAACTTTATGGGTATGAAATTAAATGGAATACTCAGAAGAAATTTAAAGTAAGCAGAGCTTTTACAAATTTATATCCTAACGCATCTACACATATAATTACGCCTCAAAATTTTTCGCCTTTTACGGCATTGAAAAACGATAACTAATTAACCATTAGTATAATTATTTTTCATAAAACAATCAAGAACAACTATCATTGCAGTCAAATTAAATTTTGAAGTAAAAAGAATATTTTTTTTATAAAATTAAACTAGAAATGAAAATCAAAATTATCTATTTAGCATTAGCAGCTTTATTTTTTATAAACGGCAAAACGATTGCCCAAGATGCACCAGCTGAAGGGCCAGTAGAAAATTGGTTTAACCTAGATGCACAAGACGACAACGTAAATGGGGTTAGTACCGAAAAAGCCTATGAATATTTAAAAGGAAGAGAATCTAAAACGGTAATTGTAGCGGTTATTGATTCTGGAACTGACATTGAGCACGAAGACTTAAAAAACGTTGTTTGGACCAACACTGCAGAAATTGCTGGCAATGGGATTGATGATGACAATAACGGTTATATCGATGATATACACGGATGGAACTTTATTGGAGGCAAAGACGGAAATAATGTTGGACCTGATACGTATGAAGTTACGCGTGAATACAAGAGGTTATTACCTAAGTACGAAAACAAAAAAGAATCTAAAAAGGCTGATTACCTGTATTGGGTAAGGGTTAGAGATGCCTATTTAGAAGATGCCGAGAAAGCACAAACACAATATGCCTTTTACGATAGCTTACGCTCTTCAATTATTAGATACAACCAATTATTAACTGCTTATTTAGATGTAGAAAAATTAACAGTTGATGAATTATCAAAAGTTGAAACTGAAGATGAAATAATTTTAGCTGCCTCAGAATTTATGGGTAATTTACTACCTCGTGTTGGCGATACGCCAATGGAAGATGTTGCAGAAAGCCTTGATGGTGCAGTTGAACATTTTGGCAACCAAGCAAACTACTCTTACAGCCTCGAGTATGATACGCGCAAAATAGTAGGTGATGATCCTTCTAACTTAAAAGAGGTTGGTTATGGCAATAATGATGTGATTGGAACTGATACTGATAATTTCCATGGCACCCACGTTTCAGGCATTATAGCTGCTTCTCGTGGCAATGGCATTGGCATTGATGGCATTGCCAATAATGTTCAAATTATGGCTATTAGAGCTGTGCCAGATGGTGACGAAAGAGATAAAGATGTTGCAAACGCAATTCGTTATGCAGTTGATAATGGAGCGCTAGTGATAAACATGAGTTTTGGAAAAGCATTTTCGCCAAACAAATCTTATGTAGATGATGCCATTAAATATGCTGAAAGTAAAGGTGTATTGTTAGTGCATGCTGCTGGTAACTCTGGACAAAACACTGACGAAGAGAATAATTACCCTACCAAAAATATTGGCAAGAAAAAGGTTGCAAGCAATTGGATCGAAGTTGGAGCATCTGCGTGGGGCGAAGATGGCAAATTAGCAGCTTCGTTTAGTAATTACGGAAAAGTAAATGTAGATCTTTTTGCCCCTGGTGTACAAATTTATTCTACTGCACCTGGCAATAAATACAAAAATGCACAAGGTACATCAATGGCATCGCCCGTTACGGCAGGAGTTGCAGCATTGTTACTTAGCTACTTCCCTGAATTAAGTGCTGTAGATGTAAAAGATATTCTCATGAAATCGGTTAGAACATTTGATGGCTTAATGGTTACTAAACCTGGAACCAAAGATGAAGAAGTAGATTTCGCAGAATTATCTGTTTCTGGTGGTATTGTAAACGCTTACGAAGCTGTTAAATTAGCTGACGCTAGAAAAATTAGCTCAAAATAAAAATAACTTAGTCATATTTATAAAACCCCTTCCGTAATCGGAAGGGGTTTTATTTTTTAACCAAGGCTGCAACATTGGCTGTTACTATTAATACGATACCAAAAATTGCATAAGCATCTAACGGGTAATCTTCATAAATAGTAGAAATACCAATCGCAATAACAGGTACAAATACAATGGTATAAGCAGCCTTATCTGCTCCAATCCTGCCAATTAATGTTAAGTAGCCTGTAAAGGCTATTATCGAACCAAATATAGATAAGTAAGCCAAAGAAGCTAAATAAGCGAAAGAGGTATCTATCACAAATGGTTTGCCTAAAAACAAAGCAATCAGCCCCATACTAATTGCTCCGTAAATCATACCATAAGCCACTGTTTGAATAACAGGCATCCCTTTTTTTTGATTAAGAGCCGAAGTAATGTTACCCAATGATGCAAAAAGAACCGAACTCATCGCAAACGTTATAGCAAACAAAAAATCTGTAGAAGTACTAAAAGAGCTAAACTCGGCTTTGTAAATAAGTATAGTGCCAATAAACCCAATAATAGCACCCAAAACCACACGCTTGTTAATTTTAGCTTTTAAGAATATTGCACCAAAAGCAATGTTAAAAAATATTAACGATGAAAAAGCAACTGCTACTAACCCACTGGTAAGTGTTTCTTCAGATAAATATACCAACCAGTAATTAACACCAAAAAGTAACACTCCCTGCTGAGCAGCTCTTAAATGCTGCTGCCAAGTAAAACCTAACGGCAATTTTCTTAGCCAAGCATAAAGCCATAGTATAACTCCTCCTATTAAAAAACGATAGCTTACAGATACAAGAGGATCCACTTCACCTAATTGAAATGTTATAACAAACCAAGTAGAGCCCCAGATAAGTGCTGGAATTAGAAATAATAGAAAGTTACTAGATTTAAACACCTACTTCTTCCTCATCATCCTACTAACAGTTTTCTTCTGAAACTCCCAAAAAAAATTAAACTGCCCTAATAATGTACCTACAATTAAAAGTAAAAATTGATAAATTGGAAAAATGATTAATATCCTAATGGGCCAAAACACAAAAAGGTTTAGATTTTCTTTATGCACATTAAAGTATTCTAAAACTGGGCCAGCTATTCTTACTGCAATCGAACCAGTAATACTGAACACAATAAGTATCATTATTATCTGAAAATTACTTTCAATATTCCATTTTATCTTTAACCTTTTAATCATAGCTGTCTCGCACTTATATCGAAAAGCACAAAAGTGCAATGATTGTATGAAAAGCCTGTAACAATTCATACTCTATTTTACCTTTTTTACAATCTATTCACCAACAAACAAAAAAATGGACACCAAGTAGTATTATTCCATATATTTGCCGTTCAAATTTTTAGTAAATGATCTGGTATCGCCCATTTGGAACATATGAATTAATAGTAATAGGCTTATTTATTGTAGCCTACCTACTATATGTGCTTAGAGTTATTAAAATTGGCAAAGCATTAAAAACGCCTGTTTATGGAGTTTTTGCTAAAATAGCTTTGCGAACTATCTATTTTGCACTTTTTATTATTGCGCTTTTAGGGCCAAGTTTTGGCAATTCTAAACGTGAGATTAAGTCGATTGGTAAAGACATCATGATTGCCATTGACTTATCACAATCGATGAATGCGACCGATGTGCCCCCTACCCGATTGGCAAAAGTGAAATTCGAACTTAGCAAAATTATTGAAGAATTTAGCTCCGATAGAATCGGATTAATCATATTCTCGTCCGAAGCATTTGTACAATGCCCGTTAACCTACGACCAAGCAGCACTTAATCTATTTATCGAAACCTTACATTCTGGTTTGGTACCCAATGCAGGTACAGACTTTGGCCCAGCATTATCTATGAGTTTAGATAAGCTTAATACCAAAGACGAAACTTCGATTGATAGCAAAGCTAAAATAATATTGCTTATAAGTGATGGTGAGGATTTTGGAGAAGAAACCACCAATGCAATAAAAGAGATTAAAGACCGAGGGGTTAAGCTTTTTGCATTGGGCGTGGGCACATCCAAAGGAAGTAAAATTGAAACTAGAAACGGCTATTTGAAAGATAGAGATGGCAATGAAGTAGTTACCAAACTTGAAAATAAATCGTTAAAGCAATTAGCTGCACGCACAGGAGGCAAATATTTCGAAATTAACGACCGAGTAAACGATACAAAACGGCTTATTAATACCATTAATAAAGTGGAAGGCCAATTACGAGATGCGCGCGTGGTAGATGTATCGGCCAATAAGTATATCTATTTTTTATTAGCAGCGTTTATCTTATTAATTATTGATGCGTTAACCACGGTTAAAACCATTAAAATATGAAATTTTTTATTGCCCTATTATTGGTTATTAGTCCATTAACCGACTTAGATAAAATAGCCCGAGTTAATAAAGCGAAGAAAGAAGCTAAAGAGGCTTACTTGGCAGGCAATTACCAATTGGCTAATACCAAATACAAACTCCTTATCGATTCGTTAAGTGTAAATGAAGAAGAGGTTTTATTAGATTATGCCCACACTCTGTATAACTTAAACGACACAACTAACGCTGTTAATAAATACCAAGAGTTAACCGAATCAAGTAATAAAATAATTAGCTCAATAGCTCAACAACAATTGGGGCAAGTAATGTTTGATAAAAAACAATACGAGCCTGCTTTAGAGCACTACAAAAATGCACTTCGTAAAAATCCGACCAATCAAGACGCTCGCTATAATTTCGAATTACTTAAAAAAATATTAAGAAAGCAGGAGGAAGAACAAAAGGATCAGCAAAACCAAGATCAGGATAATAAAGATCAAAAAGACCAAGACAAGGAAAATAAGGAGCAAGAAAATAAAGACAAGGAGCAAAAAGACCAAGACAAGCAGGATCAAGAGAAAAAAGATCAGGAAAAGAAAGACCAAGAG
>CAZQWZ010000048.1:0-14636 GCA_964596935.1 uncultured Roseivirgaceae bacterium | reverse complement strand
CTTCACGCATCTGAATCTCCACAATTTCTTCAGGTATTATAATCCTCTTTTTTAAATTAGAATAAGTAAAAAACCTTTTGGGCACGTCATAAACCTGTGCTTTGGTTAAATAAATGTCATCCGAAAGAGAATCCAAGTCTTGGTTTAACTCATTAAAATTACGCATCAACCTATTAGATGCAAACAAACCTTCATCGGTACGAGACATACCAAAGGAAGATAGATCGAATATAATTTCACTTTTTTCAAAATAAGTTCTTGTAAATGGGCTAATTTGCTGATAATCACGAATTCTACCCCTTGAAGCCTTGCCCTTACCTTCGGTATAATGTGAGCCGTTAAACAGTTCAAATTTCAGATATTGATCACCCATTATGGTGTACATTTTACCAGAGTCTGCTATGGTAATATCTCTATTCCCATTTCTATCGGTATGGTTATAGATAATTACTCCAAGAAGCGTTTTTCCATCAGCAAGCTTATCATCTACTTTAATTTTGTATTTCTCTATTCCTCCATAAAACAAGCCGGGTTCTATATCAAGTGCTGGCTTTTTTTGACGGATATCGTAAAGCAAGCTATAGGCTTTTAAGGCAGAATTAGGTACTAAATAATTATTTGAAAAAAAAGCAGTTATGGTTATAAAAATTACCATAACAAAAATGGGCATCATTGCTCTAGTTAATGAAATTCCTGCACTTTTGATTGCCGTTAATTCAAAATGCTCACCTAAGTTGCCGAAGGTCATAAGCGAAGCCAGCATAACCGATAATGGAAAGGCAATGGGCGTTTGAAAAATTGCGAAGTGCATTACCAAAATGCCTAAATCGACATAACTTAAATCTTTGCCAAAAATTTGATCAACATAGTTCATCATTTGCACGGTTAGCAAAATGAATACTATAATGGCAAATGTTAAAATAAAAGGCCCTATAAAGGCCTTTAAAATAAGTTTATCAATCTTTTTCATACGAAGTACTTTTGGCAAAGAATATGCCAAAACCAAATGCAAAATTAAAGAATTGAAATTAGAGTGTACTTAACCCCCAACAATTTCTTTAAGTGAATCTATTAAGCTTCCCCACAGATCCATCGATTCTTCGTCATCATCAATGTCAGAGTAATCAATAATTGCTATAAAAACGGCTTGTGTTAATTCATTCATTTCTAAACGAATTTCTATGTAAGCGGCATCTTCATCATCTTTACCTGTTTCAGACAAAAACTCGAACCTAACATAGCTGTTTACTCTATGGGCAACCATCTTACATTTGTGGTCTTCACTATCCCAAATAAAGTTAAAAACTTTATCTTCGTTAACAGTTACGTCATCCGCCATCCATTGGGCTAAACCACTTGGCGAGAATATATATGGATATAGCATCTTTTTAGATGCGTTAATATCAAATTCAGCTCTAAATTCAGTTTTATTACTCATTATTTACTGCATTAATTTGGGGTGTAATATATAGAATTTTAAGTATAGACAAAAATTAATAAATAATAATATATCTATACTTATTTCTAATGCATTGATATGCAGCAAATAAGTTTGCTTATAAAAACCTATTCGGCAGCTAATGCCGCAATTTTTGCCATTGCTCCATCTAACTTAATTAAAATTGGTTGGCAAGCATCGAGGTTATATTTATTAGCTAATAGTGATGGCTTCCAATACTTAATCCAAGTTTTACCATCTTTACCTTCGCATACTAGCATTTTCATTGGCAAATCTATTCCTATTGTTTGGTCGCAATTCATCAACTTAGTGCCTGCTGCTGGGTTTCCAAAAATTACCAATGTAGTTGGTAACAACTCCATTGATGCTGATTCTGCTCCTTTTTTGTGATCAATTACTGAAAACACTTTTAGTCCTTTACTATCTAAAATAGTTGTGAGTTTTTTAACAGTTTCTTCAACATTACCATTTGCACTAATTGCAGTTATAGCATCTTGTGCGTTGGTTTGTACTGTAAACAAAAGTGCTATTGCTAACACAAAATAGATCTTTTTCATAGTAATTAATTTTGGTTTTTTTACTAAAATAGCTTTTCTAGTAATTTAGTTCCAAAATATATCAACTACTTTAATTTAATTAGCCTGCCAATTGGATTTTTTACTTTATGGATTTATTAAGATAGAGTCTTCACTTATTGCCGAAACCTGCCATAAACCCAATGCATTGTTTGTAAAAGTATTTCTAGGGTTTGCTGGTGGTGGACTAAACATACCGCCATCGCTATTTAAAATATTAGCCAGATCAGTATAGAACACATATTGCTCTCGGGTAAGGCTTAATATTTGCACATTAGCAAGCTCGCCTTTACGATACATTACTGGCGAAGGCAAGCCATTTAATGTAGGACCTAAAGCCACATCTGAAAACACATATATATTATTAGGATAGGCTATTAACTCATTATCTCTAAAAAAATAAAATTGATAATAATCATCTGTTTCTTGAGGTTCGGCAGCATATAATAATACTTGGTAAATTTTGCCATCCATTTCGTCCTCTTCTGTTGGGTCGGTTGCTAATTGAAAAGACAAGCTATCGATAGTAGTTACTCTTAACATGGTATCTATTGCAGAATAATTAACTCCGCTTACATCTACATTTAACGTATATGCCACACCAATTTTGCCTGCATAGGATATATCCGAAAAATAATACCCATTCATGCTATCTAACTCCATAGGGTTATGAGAGTACAAAAACTCCTCTCCATCACCTTTAACACTTATAACTGCATTTATAACAGGATTTAATCCTACTTCATAAAACTGGATTGATTGGCTTACTTTAATAAATTGGACAGTGTCTTTATTGGTTAGTAATCCTTCAATTACCATTTGAGGTTGCGATTGCTCTAAATCTAACTCAACAACTACTTCGCAGCTAAAAAACAGCCCAACAGTAGCAATGTATATGTATAAAAATTTTTTCATTAAAAACTTAAATTAAAGGTTACCGATGGCACAATTGGAAATAGGTATATCATAACAAACTCCTTTTCGCCCGTTAGATTTCCGTCCACTTCCTTATCTCTTGCTGAAAGTGTAAAAGGATTTTTTCGATTATAAGCATTGTAAACCGCAAACACCCACTTGGTTTGAATATGCCTGTTTTTGTTTTTCAATGGTGTTAATACTGCCGAAAAATCTAACCTATGAAATGCCGGCAATAAATAGCCATTCCGCTCGGTTACAAACGATGGCTTGTAAAATTGATATTCGTACTGCCCTGTTGGCAATGTAATTGGCCTACCCGTGCTGTATGTAAAGGTTGAAGAAAACTCCCATCGCTGGTTAAGCGAATAACTAGCTAAAATATTTAGTGCATTTCTTCGATCGTAATTAGATAAGAAAGTAGCTCCTTTATTTACGCCAGGAATTGTTCTATTAGATTTAGACAACGTATAATTTATAAAACCTGTAAACTTACCTGAAGTCTTTTTTAATTGAAATTCAAGGCCATAAGCCTCCGATTCTCCCTGTCTAAATTCTGTAGCCAAGTCTTCATTAAAAAAAATGTCGGCATTATCGGCAAAATCAGTTACATCTTTCATTTTTTTGTAAAACCCTTCTAAAGAGAACGCAAACATATCTTCTTTAAAATTTCTAAAATAGCCAACTGCCACCTGATCGGCAATTTGCGGTTTTAAATAAGTTGAACTCGGGCTCCACGTATTAAATGGCAGAGGAACCGTTCCTGATGATACTAGATGCACATTTTGCACCATCCTGTTATAAGAAAATTTTAATGAGCTAACCCCATTAAGCAAGTAGCGAGCAGAAAACCTAGGCTCAAGATTAGCATAGGTAATTATAGGCTCAAATTGATCGTAGCTATCAACCTTAATTACATCGGGCCTTGTGTTATCTTGTGGATCAGAATAGGTTTTAACATCGCCTTCTCCAACATTTTGAAAAATAGATAATCTAAGCCCATATACCAAAGAGAGTTTGCTGGAAACGGTTTGCTTATTGCCAACATAAAATGCGTGATCTAATGCATACAATTCTTGTAATTGAACGGGCGAAAATATTGAACTCTCGGATGTAGGAGTAAAATTTGCAGGTTCAAATTTTCTATACGTAAAATTATATCCAAAGTCTAATTCGTTTTTAGGAGATACAAACCAGTTAAAATGCTGTTTAAATGATAGTTCATTAATTACTGATGTCCATCTAAAACCGGTGCTTGGGTCCTTTACTTCTAACCCATAATCAAACTTAGATGCAATAAAGGTTGTGTTAGAAAAAAGTTTTTCCGAAAAAAGGTGGTTCCACCTCAAGGTTCCTGTGGCGTTACCCCAATCAAAACCAAAATTGTCGCCAATGCTAAAGGAATCTCGTCCAAAATAAGCAGCAGCAAAAAATCGATCTTTGTTGCTTTTTTTCCAACTTACTTTAGCATTTACATCGTAAAAGTAAACGCTGCTGTTATTGCCACTCATTTTAAGGTAAGCCCCAACGTACGACCTTCGTGCTGCAATTAAATAAGAGCCTTTATCCTTTTTTATGGGGCCTTCCAACATTACTTTGCTCGATAATGTACCAATAGAAGCACTCCCTCCAAATTTTTTATTGTTTCCATCTTTTGTTCTAACATCTAATATTGAAGATAACCGACCTCCAAATTGAGAAGGAATGCCCCCTTTATAAAGTTTAGCATTTTTAATAGCATCTGCGTTAAAAACCGATATAAGGCCAAATAGGTGTGATGGATCATAGATTGGAGCTTCATCAATTAAAATTAGGTTTTGATCGGCACTACCACCTCTAACAAAATAGGAAGATGTGCCCTCACCAGCGGTTATAACACCCGGCATCATTTGAACCATTTTTATTAAATCTGGCTCGCCAAACATTGATGGCATATTTTTAAGAGTTGCTATATCAATTTTTTCAGTACTAATTTCTAAATCAGTAACATTGGCATCAGCAGCCTCTGCAGAAATCACTATTTCTTGCATAGTTTCAACTGCAGGGGCTAATTCAATATTTAATTCCGTATTGGCAATAAGCTCTAATCGTTGCTCTATTTTATCATAGCCCATATAGCTAAACCTTATGAGATAACTGCCTTTATCAACCGTAATGGAATAAAAACCATACACATTGGTTGCTACTCCTTTTTTAGTTTCAGGAAAATAAATAGTAACACCAATCAACTCCTCGCCACTAGTGGCATCTCTAACATAACCGTTAAGAGTAACCTTATTAGATTGAGCATTAGAAAGAGTGGTAAAAAATATAAATAATAAACCGAGTAAAATGAGTTTTTTTAATTGGCCAGGTTGTGAGTACATTAATTTTTACTTGAGCTTTTTTAACAATTGGTTTGTAGCATCGAACGATATTGTATTACTTTAGTTGTAAAATATAGTCAATAATTTTTTATGTTAGTTGCAAAATCTACTTATAAAAAACCCCTCTTCTTTTCGGGCGAACATATTGAAACAATGATTCCTTCAATGTTTCGGAAAGTAAAGCTAATGCCAACTTTAAAAGAAAGAATAAAAACACCCGATAATGACTTTTTAGACCTTGATTGGCATAAAGTGGGCGCTAACCACTTGGTTATTATATCTCACGGATTAGAAGGAAGCAGCGAAAGCCAATATGTAGCGGGAGCAGCGAAACATTTTAACAAAAAAGGAATAGATGCACTTTGTTGGAATTACCGTGGCTGTTCTGGAGAAATGAACGCTACCACAACCTTTTACCATAGTGGCGCCACCTATGATTTAGAAACCATAATAACCCATGCTATTACCAAAGGTTATTCTAAAATAAGTTTGATGGGATTTAGCTTAGGAGGCAACCTTACTCTAAAATATTTGGGAGAAGGACCTTTAAAGCATAAAGAAATAATTTCGGCCGTAACATTTTCTGTTCCTTTAGATTTGGATGGAAGTAGTGATGAAATTGCAAAACCAAAAAATAAATTATATACCTATCGTTTTATTAAGCGATTAAAAAGAAAAATAATTGCTAAGCATCAATTAATGGGAAATAAGTTTCCTTTAAATGGGATAGAAAACATAAAAGACGTGCGAGCTTTTGATACCGTATTTACAGGCCCACTGCATGGCTTTAAAAGTGCTGAAGATTATTATGAAAAATCAAGCTCTTTATTTTATTTGGATGACATTAATATCCCTACACTAATTGTAAATGCACTTAACGATCCGTTTTTACCTGATAGCTGCTACCCAACTGAAAAACTAAAAGAACATAAATTTATTTGGTTTGAAACCCCAGCACATGGTGGGCACGTTGGTTTTATGCCTGCGGCAAAAGATGGCAGTTACTGGAGCGAACGAAGAGCTTTTGAGTTTATAAATAGCAACTTATAAAAAATACCACACAGATCAAGGGAAGTGTTAACCCTGCGAATTCAGGATTTGAGCTAGATAACCGGGTCAATAGTCCACTGTTAGCAAAGCTAAGCCCAAAGGGCTGAGGCCTTATTTTACCGGTAACATCACTCGGTTTCATTCTTAATGTTGGTTAACCGAACCAAATTGATGCTGTGTGGCTATTCAAAAATAATTAGTTGACTTTACATTAATTCCAATCTATCATAATTTATTTTTGCATCAGTATATTATTAATAATACCTGAATGCACAAAAAATATTTTACCCCTGGCCCATCAGGATTATATTACACTGTTGAACAGCATGTTAAGCAGGCATTAAGAACTGGAATAGCTTCCATATCTCATCGGGGTAAACAATTTGAAGATATTTATAAACAAGTAGATTCTAATTTAAGAGAGCTTCTCCATTTGCCAGATAATTTTCAGGTGCTTTTTACCTCTTCGGCTACCGAAGTATGGAATTTAACAACTGAGAGTTTAGTGGCTAAAAAATCAGTACATATTGTAAATGGCGCTTTCTCCGAAAAATTTTACAAAGTAGTTAATAACTCTGATAAAGAGGCTTTACTCATTCAGTCTGAATGGAGTACTTTCCCGGAAATTGATTACAACTTAATTAAACAGGCTGATCATATTGCCATAACTCATAATGAAACAAGTACGGGTGTTACCACACCATTAGAAACCATTTATAAAATAAGAGAAGCAAACCCCGAAGCAATAATTTCTATTGATGCGGTTTCCTCTCTCCCTTATGTAGATATTGATTACTCTAAAATTGATTCTCTTTACGTATCTGTACAAAAATGTTTTGGATTACCTGCAGGCTTAGGCATTTGGCTTGTTAACGATCGTTGTATTAAAAAAGCAGAAAAGGTTAATAAGAAAATAACTGGTTTAAAATCGCATCACAATTTATTAGCACTGCTAAAACAAGCAGCAAACTTTCAAACGGTATCTACCCCAAATGTGCTAACCATTTATTTGCTAGCCCAGGTTACTACTGATATGCTAAACAGGGGCATTCACCTTATAAGAAGTGAAATAAAATACAAATCAGCCATTTTCTATAAAATGATTGATAATCATACTAAAATCAACGCTTTTATAACCGATAGATCGCTTAGATCCGATACCATAATTGTTATAAACACAAACGAACATACTACTGATTTAATTAGCTTTTTAGAAAGTAAAAAACTGATTATCGGTACTGGATATGGCAAAATGAAAAATACACAAGCACGAATAGCAAATTTTCCTACGCATTCAAAAGAACAATTTGAAATGCTTACCGATTTGTTAGAGGCGTGGTAATTCACTAAATTCAACCTTTTAAAACATACACCCAATTATGCAACCTATTCGTAAAATTTTAGTAGCACTTGATCATTCTTCACTAGACAGCGAATTAGTGGATTATGCTAATTTTTTTGTGAATATTACCGAAGTTACTACGGTTCATTTTATGCATGTAATTAAAGTTGCTCTTTCATCTAAAATGAAGAAAGAGTTTCCAGGATTAGAACAAGATATTTTAGATCAGCGAAAAAGAGAAATAGAAGCAGTTATTTCAGAACATTTTAGCCCCAACAGAAAAGTAGAACATTTTTTTAATATTTCTAACGAAGAAAATCGAATAAAGCCATTTGTTAAAGCCATTAAAGATGAAGCCATTGATATGATAATGGTGGGCAACAAAGACTTACATAAAGGAATCGCAGGCACCTTTACACATAGAATTGCACGAAGATCTCCATGTCATATTCTTTCGGTTCCTGTTGGTGGCAGCTCTCATTTAAAAATAACTCATGGTATTAAAAAGATATTGGTTCCTCTTGATTTTTCGGATCACTCAAAACAAGCATTAGAAAGAGCAATACTTATTGGCTCTAGAATAAAAAAACCAGTAGAGATTTTATGCCAAAATGTATATACTGTACCCTCAGGCTATCATTATTCGGGTAAAAGTAGAGAAGAGTTTGCCGAGCTCATGAAAAATCATGCCATTGAGCACTATAATGAGTTTATTAAAACCATAGATACCAAAGGCATTAAAATTACTCCAATATTTTCAAATGATATTAACGAAGATAAAACTTCGGACATAAGAGATTTGGCAAGAAAAGAAAATGTGGATGGTATTATTATCGGCTCTAGAGGCAAAACAACTGCTGCTCTCTTACTCGGTAGTGTAGCAGAAAAATTAGTAAGTAACGAACATATGTTTCCAGTTTTGGTGGTGAGAAGAAAAGACGATTATGAGAATTTTATATCAAGATTAAGAAAACTTTAAATCTTTTTTCGACCTAATTAAACCTTTTGCAAATAACTCACTCTAAGCTTCGACCAAAGTTTCACATTTAGAATGTGATTAATTAGTAAATTTTGGTCTAACTCAACATTATTTGACTTTGGAAGATTCGGAGCTAATAGAAAAATTACGAAACGAAGACACAAGAAATTATGCCTTCAATTTATTGGTTCGCAAATACCAAGAAAGGATTTATTGGCATATTCGTAAAATGGTTATCGACCACGATGATTCTGATGATCTTGTGCAAGAGGTTTTTGTAAAAATTTGGAAACACCTTGATAAATTTAGAGGTGATTCTCAATTATATACTTGGATTTATAGAATTGCCACAAACGAGTGTTTGAGTTTTTTAGCTAAAAAGAAAAAGCGATTTTTTCTACCAATAGTTGATGTTGAAAAAGAATTAGCTAATCATATTGATAATGGGCATAATATTTCAGGGGATGAGGTAGAGATGAAATTGCAAAAAGCACTACTTAAATTACCCGCAAAACAACGGCTTGTTTTTAATATGAAATATTATGATGATATGAAATACGAGCAAATAGCTGAAATTACTGAAACAAGTGTAGGGGCATTAAAAGCCAGTTATCATCATGCTGTAAAAAAAATTGAACATATTTTAACTAATGATTAAACCATTCTTGAAATAGTAAGTCAAACGAACAATAATGAAAACAAATAACTCTCATAAGAAACCTTTTAAGCTAGAAAGCATCTCGAAGAAAAATGCTTTTTCGGTGCCTGATGGTTATTTTGATAAATTACCAACCGTAATTCAAACTAAGGCGATTGATAGTACTACGCCAAGGCTACGTGCTATAAAAAGCACTTTTAGTACTGTAGGTGCTTTAAGGCTAGCTATCCCATCTTTACTTATTCTAATGGTAGCAGGATATTTTGGATATAAATATCAAAACAGCCCTGAAAGATTAGATTCAAAAATTGAATTGATGCTTGCTGATATTAGCACCGAAGAGATGGTGAATTATTTGGATGCAACGGATTTATCAAGTGATGATTTATTAGAACTAGTATCATTTGAAGGTGAACAAATAGATGATTTCTCGTACAAGCTAAACAACATCTCTGACGAGGAATTCGAGTTAATTATGAATGAATTTGAAGATATAAATAATATATAATATGAAACAGATCGTATTACTTATCGCAATACTGGCCATATCGTTTACTGGTTGGGCTCAAAAACAAGGGAAAGCAAATGCTAAATCTAAATTAGAAGCGGCTAGAATAGCCATGATAACAGAAAGGTTAAACCTAAACCCTAATCAAGCTGAAAAGTTTTGGCCACTGTATAACCAATATGCACAAGAGCGAAGAGGCTTACAACAACAAGCTTTGCAATCTCGTAAAGGACTAGATATGCAAAACTTAACCGAAGAGCAAAGCAAAACATTAATAAAGGCACATCAAGTATTTAAGCAGGATAAACTTAATTTAGAAAACAAGTATGCAACAAAAATTAACGATGTAATTAGTGCAAGGCAAATGGTGGCATTAAAAAAGGCAGAAGATGATTTTAGAACCATGATTTTAAACAGATTAGAACAACGAAAACGACAACAATCGCAGCGCGATCAAATGATGAACCAGCGCGAACAACGAAGACAGCAAGGAAACAATTAATCCTGCGCCAAAGCTTCGGATTATAAATAGTTCTACGCTCCTTTTGGAGCTTTGGACTATAAATAAAAACGTTATTATTGCAAGTTATGGAATGGCGATACTTTATAGATAACAAATGGACTCAACAACCAGAAAAGCCAATAAAATTATTGTTTTAGCCCTGTGGAGCTTTTGTTGTTTATTCATAAATAGTAATTTAAAAGCACAAGAATTAACTAACCAAGACACCTCTGTATTACAATACGATTTACTTTTAACAGAATACTTATACTACGATTCCATCTTATTAGATGAACTAATGGCCGATTCGGCATCCTTTTTTCAAATGCTAGATGATTTGGTTGCTAAAAAATATATCAAGTCATCGTTTTCCACTAGGCTTGGCTATTCTGGTCAAATTACAAATGCCGGCCGAACTATTGGCATAAACCAATATGGATTTAATGCAGGAGCTTCTTATTATCATAAATCAGGGTTATTTGCCGATGTTTCGGGTTATTGGAATAGCGACCAAGTGCCTAATTACAACACCACCATAATTGACCTTGGTTATATGGGAAATTTTACACCTAAATGGGGCTTTTGGGCTTCTTATAATCATTATTTCTATTCAGAACCTGAAGATGAAACTATTACTTTCCCCTTTACCAATGCTATAAATGCATCTACCAATTATTATATCAAAAAACTAAGTTTCGGCCTCGATTACTCTTTTACCTTTGGCGATGAAACCGCCCATCGAATTCGAATTAACTCTTCTTACAACTTATCAAAAAATAAGTGGTGGATATTTGACAGAGTTAGTATAACTCCTAATTTATCATTGCTAATGGGCAATGCAAACGTGGTTACCTGGCAGGTTAACTCAGCTAGAAAGCAAGAGTTAATTAATAAAATTGGGCTTAGGAGGTATAGATACTTATTGAACAATTACCCTAATCTATTGGAGGAACAACTATCCCACCCAGTAGAATCTAACGCTTTGGGTTTAATGAATTACTCCATGTTTATTCCTGTAACGTTTACTATTAAAAAGTTTTCGCTAATGGTTAATTACACATTAAATTTACCAGTTGCCTTACAAGGTGAAGAACTAGATACTTCATTAAATAATTATGTAAGCACCACATTGATTTTTTCATTCTAAATTAGCCAAGATTAATAGTAACCTTAGGAACTTAGGTTATAAAATTCGTGCGTTTCGCAATAAAAATATAACCCCAAACGGTAAGTGCTATAACAATAATGGGAGCTATCCATATTGGGTTTATGGTAAAGGTAATATATTGATCTAATGAAAAATTAAATCGAGATTCAGGTTTTAAAAAAGTAGCAATAGCAACTAAAACACCTGTAATAATAGGCACAATAGCAGCAACATTCGTAACAGGCTCTACTGGTTTAATCGAAAGTCGTCTTGCGGGGCTTACAACAATGGTAGCCATAATTCTATCCACCATCCCCTCAGGAGCCTTTTCTAGTAAGCCATTTTCTAATATACTTTTAACCTGATCGTCTTTCTCTAGCTTTTTCATACCAAATATTTTAATTCATCCTTTAATAAAGCATTCAATTGAATGTACATTTTAGCTCTTGCTCTATGCAAACGTGCTTTAATGGTTGTTCTCTTCTCATTGGTAATTTCGCAAATTTCATTTATGTCTTCATCTGCTAAATAAAATAAAGTTAGCACTAACTTATCTTGGTCTGCCAAATTACTTAATGCTTTATCAATATACTTTTTTTGATCCGTTAATACCATCTGATCCCAGCCACTATGCGAATCTATTCCATATTCGGTAGAATAATCATCGTGCTCTAATGTAAAGGTATCCAACTGTTTTTTCCTTATCCTTGATAAAGCCGTATTATAAACAATTTTAAAGAGCCAGCTCGAAAATTTTGATTCTTCTTTAAACTGAGCAATTTTAGTAAACACCTTAACAAAAGAGTCTTGAACAACCTCCTCTGCATCTTGTCTATTTTTTACAATATTATAGGCAATCGTAAATGCAAGGTGTTGATGCTTTTCAACTAAATATCGAAAAGCTTCTGAATCACCACTTTTTACTTTGGCTACAAGTTGTTTAATCTTATTTGTATCGTTCACTTATAATGTAGACAGCCTAAAACTGATATCGGTTACATATAAATTTACATTTATTTTATAAACTTTGTAACCGCTTGTTAATTGTTGTAGTCATACTTTATGAAAACAAATTATTAAAACTTAAAAAAACAACAACAATTATGGGATCTGAATTAATTATACTACCGGTAATGTTTCTTACTTTTTTTGGAATGGTATATTACTTTTTACTTACAAGAAATAAAGAAAGGTTAGCACTTATTGAAGCAGGTGCAGATGCTAAGTTATTTAAAAGTGCTGCTAGTAATGTCAATAACTGGTATTTTGTTATTGTGCTAGGACTTCTTGCAGTTGGGGTATCTTTAGGTACTTCACTTGGTTTTGCTATAGAAAGTATGGGGTTTAGCAATAGCGATGCAGGGTACGTAATAGGAATATTTCTTTTCTCAGGACTAAGCCTATTAGCTTCTTTCTTTTTGATTAGAAAAATTAAAAAAGAAGATGAAAAATAAACAGACCCCGCAATTATTAAACAAAGGCTCCTACTTTAAGAAGGAGCCTTTGTTTTAAGAAACCCCATCCTAAAACTTAAACCAGTTACCACAAACATAACAGCCACTGTAGTTATTAACCTGGCGGACGCATTTTAGGATTATCAAATAAATAAAACGTCATTCCTGCGGAGGCAGGAATCTCTAAATCAAGTTTTTTAAAAGATTAAAATCCTAATTAATATTCGCCACTTTAATAACTATCCTATAAACTAACAATTATGATTCAAGTGTTTACCCATCAAATCTAATATCTTTAAAATACAGCAAGGCTAATTTGTTAAACATAGTAACTTTGTACTGTTTAATTTATTCCACTATTTATGACTCTTTTGCAAAGAATAGAAGCATTAAGCCAATTAGGCAAACAACTAGAAGCACTGCCCAAGGAAGAAATTTTAGATTGGAGTTGGAAAGCTGGCAACGAAAACAGATGGTTTACACCTGAAGCAGTTGAAATGGCGATTACAGGTATTGCTAAAATGCTCGATAAGGATGCTTTAGAAAAATGGGTGAATGACTATACTATTTCTAATTCGAACAAACGAATTGGAATAGTAATGGCTGGCAATATACCTTTGGTTGGGTTCCACGATTTATTATCCGTGCTTATTAGTAGGCATACTGCATTAATTAAACTTAGCTCGCAAGATAAAGTACTAATGCCGTTGGTTACACAGTTGCTAATTTCAATTGCGCCAAATCTTAAATCTCAAATAAAATATGTTGACAAATTAGAAAATATGGATGCGGTTATTGCCACTGGAAGCGATAACTCTGCAAGATACTTTAAGCAATACTTTGGTAAACAACCAAATATTATCCGTAAAAACAGAACTTCTTGTGCGGTACTTACAGGCTCAGAAACCGATGAAGAGATACTCGCTTTAGGTGAAGATATATTTACCTATTTTGGATTAGGATGTAGAAATGTATCTAAACTATACGTGCCTACAGGATATGATTTTGTTCGTTTGTTAGGCCTCTTAGAGCAATATAAAGAAATTGGTAACCACAGTAAATGGGTAAATAATTACGACTATAACAAATCTATTTATTTAGTAAACAGAGAGCCCCACCTCGATAATGGATTTCTATTACTTCGAAAATCGCAGCAAATGGTATCGCCTCTTGCTGTGCTGTTCTACGAAGAGTATGATAACATATCAACACTAAAAAGTTTATTGGCCAATAATACAGACAAGATTCAATGTGTGGTAGGCAAAAAAGATTCTGAAGTTTCTTCTATAGCATTTGGTGAAGCTCAATACCCCGAAGTATGGGATTATGCCGATGGTGTGGATACGCTAAGTTTTCTCTCGAAAATCTAGTTGGAAGTTAGAAATCGGAAGTCCTGAATTGATACTGACTTCTAACTTCCAGCTCCCGACTTTTAATTTATCTTAGCTCCACCTCTCCAAACTTCAACCGAGCCATTATAAACTTGGCCGTCCATACTTACGGTGTAAAAGTAAATCGCATCGGGTACTCCTTCTCCAGCCCAATCATTTTGATAATCATCAGATTTAAACACTTGTATTCCCCATCGGTTAACAACCACTAGTTTAGCATTGGCCTTTTTATTTAAGATAATAAAGTGCTCATTATACCCGTCATTATTAGGGGTAAATACATTTGGAAT
>CAZQWZ010000047.1:0-14646 GCA_964596935.1 uncultured Roseivirgaceae bacterium | reverse complement strand
CCCATCAACTGTTTTTATTCTAGAACCTGTATCAGTTCCTGATCCAGCTCCAAGTGCCAAACGTGCATAGGTTATCCCTCCACGAATGGTTTGATCGGCTCTTAAATCGTAAATTGCTCTAGAGGTAATTCCTTGAAAATCAACTGAGCCAAAACCAACGGGAAAATTATCAACTCCTCTTACATAAACAGTTGTACCATCATTAATTTGAAATGCTCCACCTGCTGCAGTAACAGAACCTTCATCAAACACTAAATAACCACTTTCAATTGTTAAATTACCACCAATGGTAATAGCATCTCCATTAGTAGTATTCGAGAAAAAATAATTGCCTGCTATAATAATATCAGCCGTACCTAACGTAAAAATATCATTATCGTTATCATACGCTCTGCCTCCAGTAAAAGTGATAGAACCTGTAAAATTTATTGTTCCATTTTGCGTTAACTCTTGTATGGTGTGATTACCTGCACCATTTAAGGTAGCATCGGGATAGACAAGAGTTCTATCATTTGCGACATAATCTCCTGTAATCGTATAAACTATTGCTGCCCCTGGCTGGAAGTAAACTTCATCAAAAGTAGCATTTGTACCAATATTTAAAGCTTGGGCAGAGGAGCCTCTCAATGATAACCTACCAGCGGTAGCGTTATAAATAGAGCCATTATCAACGGTTAAGTCTCCATCAACCCTGTGTGAATTCCCTGTACTAAAATTAGTATTATTTGTAATTAGCCAATTACCATTAACTCTTACATCTCCACCTGTGGATACAACACCCCCACCATTAAAAGTTAAATTATTAAATGTGGCTGCGGCTGAAATAGTTTGCACTAATGTGGCATCAAAAATAGTAGTTCCACTGCTAGTCATAGCTCCACTTCCGTTTTCGGTCCAGTTACCAGCTATGTTTATTTGGTTGGCTCCTGCTGTTAAAGTTGCTCCTGCATCAATAAGCATGTTGCCAGCCAAATCTAATGTATGGCTTAATGTTAAATCACCACTTGCTCCTTGCCCAATAGTAAGCCCTTCAATGGTAAGATTACCACTGGTAGAATAATCATGCCCATTGGCTATTATAAATTTATCTAGCCCATTTGTAAAATCTGGTGTACCCGTACCAGTCCAACTTCCAATAGTATTAAAATCTGTTCCTGGTGTGGCATTATTAGATGTAAACGTGTTTTGAGCAAAGGAAAACGTTGATACTAAAGAAATCAACAGTAGAGTAAAAATATTTTTCATACTAAACATATAAGTGTTACAACAATTACTAAGTCTTTTAAATAGACTTTCAAAAATACAATAAATCAATCAACTATAATACGTTCAGAACGTAAAAAGTAACTGCTTAAATCGAACTAAATATTTCTTTTATTATATGTGCAATTTTAGGTATAAAAAAAACCTATTTATATGCAATGGTATTGTAAGTTAGGTGTTTTGCCAAATGTGAATTAATTAGTTTAACCCGAAATATGCAATAGGACTTTCTATTCCGACCCAAAACAACTGTGAACCAGACACTTTGTTCAAATTACATCTTTAACCACTCCGAAAGCATTCGGAGTGGTTTTCATCCATAACTTACTGATTTTTTGTTCTTTTGAGTCTCATAACGAAATCTATTGCATAATCCGAGTTTAAAAAGATTCTAGTGTTAAGTTAAGCATGCTTTAGCCAAACCAAGTCTCGTTCTTTTTGCTTTATACATCTTTAAAAAACACTTCCTTAGCTATAGCTAGGGGCATATTTTTTAAATCGTCTAAAACAAAAATAACTTCCACTTATACGACACAGCACACTTAACTTAACACTAGTAAATAGTATGAATCAAAAGTAGAATATTACAAACCACTCACCTCAGCCTCTCTGTGCACTTTCTTTACTAATCCTTGCAAAACTTTTCCCGGGCCACTTTCGGTAAACTGAGTAGCGCCATCGTTAAGCATATTCTGCACTATTTGAGTCCAACGAACAGGAGCTGTAAGCTGCTTAATAAGGTTCTCCTTAATTACTTCAATATCCGTTGAAGGCTTAGCAGTAACATTTTGATAAACTGGGCATATGGGTTCATTAAATTTAGTTTCGCTAATTGCTTTTTCCAGCTCAACTTTTGCAGGCTCCATTAAAGGCGAATGAAATGCTCCTCCTACAGGTAAAGGTAGCGCACGCTTTGCTCCTGCTTCTTTCATTTTTTCGCAAGCAATGGCTACTGCTTCATTACTACCCGAAATAACTAACTGCCCAGGGCAATTATAATTAGCGGCAACAACAACTCCATCAATATCCTCACAAACGCTTTCAACCACAGAATCTTCTAATCCAAGAATAGCCGCCATGGTAGATGGGTTTGCTTCACATGCTTTTTGCATAGCCAAAGCACGTTTATGAACAAGGCTTAAGCCATCTTCAAAACTTAACGCTTTATTTGCAACCAAGGCAGAGAACTCTCCTAATGAATGCCCTGCCACCATATCGGGGGCAAAATCATTATTTGTTAATGATAATATAACTGAGTGTAAAAACACGGCTGGCTGAGTAACTTTGGTTTGCTTCAGTTCTTCAGCACTGCCTTCAAACATAATTTTAGTAATATCAAACCCTAAAATATCATTTGCTTTATCAAAGTATTGTTTTGCGATTTTATTGCTTTCATAAAGCTCTTTTCCCATTCCTGAAAATTGAGCCCCTTGCCCTGGATATATGTATGCTTTCATGTATTAATAATTGATTTTCAATGGTTACATGAAACCTTTATGTGAGTAGTTATCCACTTATGTTTTATATGGATTAACATGCCGGTCTCATAGTTCGTTATTTGGTGCAAAGATAAGCGGACTTTGAATGTTGCGCAACGTACTAAAGTATTATCCTATCAGAATACTCTTTACTGTTAATAATGCAATGATCTGTTGTACCAAACCAACGTTTACGATGGGCAGCAATGTAATTATACACCCAATTTCTAATAGATTGGGGGATTATATAAAAGAGTTGCAGCAATGAGAATGGAAACCTAAGAATTTTACTGCCAACCAAAACTGCATCGCTCTTTAGATAGCACTTGCCTTGATAAAATAGCACTACTGAATCTGCTTCAATTTTATTTTTCTCCAACAAGAGTTTCCCCAACTTACTTGATAAACCTGCAAAAACAAATTTCTTTTTTTTATCTGCTTTCAACACAAACTGAACTGTTTTATTACACAGCAAACAGTTTGTATCAAAAAACACTATGGGCTTATCAGTTTTTAATAAAGGATGTGTACCCATCCTTTTAATTGTTGGTTTCTTTCTTGAGGCACTCTCAAATCAAACTCTACCTCTGCCGAATAAAAATATACCCCCGTTGGCATTAGTTCTCCCCCGGCATCTCTACCATTCCAATTAATAAGTATTGAGTTTTCGCCACCACTTTCATAGGTGTAAATAATTATCCCCCACCTATTAAAAACTCTGAATTTTACAGATTTAACAAATCTTGGGCAGCTTGCAGATGCCTGTCCAGAAAATTCATCTAAAGGCCTAAACACATCATTTTTCCCATCATTATTGGGCGTAAACACATTAGGCAATTCGTAATAAGGGCAGTTATCGTTGCAAACAATATTGCTTGGCTCGCTCTCATTATTAGACCTATCTACAGCTATTATATAATAACAACCTGCAAAAGACGGCAAGTTTTGATGTTTATAAGTAAAACCGAAAGGTCCACTAGAATCTATTAGTTCATAAGTTGATTCTTCTCCTGTTGCAGAAAAATAAATATCATATCGTTTAACTTCATCATCTTCATCACAGTTTTCTCCTCCATCTGATTTAATCCAAGTTAAATCATTATAATACTCATTAAAACTGCATCCTTCCTCTAAAAATATAACATCACAGCTTTCAGTGGCCAACGTAATAACAGGTGGGCAGGGCTTTAACGTATCGTTAGGTTGAGCACATACAATTTGTGTGAAATTTATTTGAGGTGCATCAATACTTGGATTACCATAAGAACCAAACATTTTAACATAATAGCAATAAAGCAATTGGTCGCTTAACTTAATCCCATCAAATCGGCCATCATCATGATAGTAAAACCCTTCTTGATTTACATCTACGCTATCAATTAAAACTAATTTAGTAGGATTCGATAATTCCACTCTATCTCGATAAATATAATGGTAAGGATAACTAGCTGTATTATTAGACCATGGGACATGTGCAGTCCAATGGAGATCTATTGCTCCATCAAATGATGATGGCTCGTTACGTGGTGATGAAGCAGAAGAAGATTTAATTTCGTTGCTATTAGCATCGAATAACTTAACCGTATAATGATAGGCACTTTCACTCGTATTTAGTTGCGTATCTACAAAAGTTGTATCGGATGATAAGTTCATCACTTTATCTCCTAATTCGCCCTCAAGGCCCGTTCCTCGATAAAGTTCGTAGTTGTAGGGTGGTGGAAATAGTGCCTGATCTATTTCAAAAGGACCTCTCCAACTTACTGTTATTTCACCATCGGTTACACCTGTTTTATCTACTGTAACATGTGTAATTGCAGGCCCATCGGCTTTAATTATGCCACAAGTTTCGGTAGAAACATAACTCTCACCCTTTTGAGGTGCAGGGAAAATTGCTACCAATCGGTAGCAATAATTAGCGTCAAATGAAAGATTGGTGTCTTTATAGCTAGTATCTCCAACAGGCACTTCTTTAATTAATGAAAATCCTGCATAAGCGGGCATCCCTGTTTCACATTCATCAGGTGCTAGTGGGTAAGTATCTACACGCCTCCAAATTTGTATTTTCTCTGCATTAGCACAAGAGTAATCATCCCAAGTAAGATCAATAGACCTATCAGCATTAACCGTTGATTGCAAATTTTTAGGTGCAGGTGCCACCACAATTATATTAACCGTGCCAAACTCCACCAAAGCTACTCCTTCATCTGGTAAATCCGTTACTTTAAAAGTAACTAAATAGGGTTGCTCTCTAACTTGTTCGCACGTTGTGTTCCAATCAAAATTAAGTGTGCCAGGTTGAGGTTGAAATTCTGCTGGATTAGGGCTGTAATTAGCAGGAGAAACCGGAAAATACAAAACAACTGAAAAAACTTCAATTTTAACATTATCACCATCTGCATCTGTGGCAAACACATCAAAATTTACATTTTCACCAGCTTCAACACATATATCATCGGGCAATTCTAATCTAGGTCGCTCGTTATCGCAGTCTTCTACAATTATCTGCATATCACGTACCACAGATCCTATTAATATGTAAGTACCCGCTAATTTCCTGTACTCTTTTACGATAAATGCAACATTATATTCGCCAGCCATTCCAGGAGAATTCCACACCATATCGCCTGTTAATGGGTCAATAGTAAGACCTGCTGGCACATTGGTTGTTCCTTCTTCAAACCCTCCAAATTCAGGGTTATTCATTACTCTATAATTATCAACAGGAGTATCTTTTGCTTGGCGAGGAGTTACAAACTCAAAAGCTAAACTATCTCCATCTCTATCAAAAGCACCTGGGTTGTGGTAAAATGCAACGCCTGTACACCCAAAATCAATTGGAGCAACCAACATTTCTGGCAGAAACAAATTACACCCCAACGTAGGATCTAGCACTAACATGGTTTCTACATAAAACTGCGTTTCCACAGAATTGTTCATATTAATAATGCCTTCATTACGATTTGCTTCTTGATAGCTTATTATAAAAGTACCATTACCACCATACGTATATTCTACACTAAAACGAGTAATTCCAACTCCGTTGCCCCCATCAATAGGTTCTTCATCCAAAAGCATTGTAACTCTAGCATCATCTCTGATATCAACAATTCCTTCACTGCCATCACCAAAATGCAGAATACCTCCACGCCCAAAAGGCACCTGGCCTCCAATTAAATCAACATAACCTGTTATAAAAATGATAAAGGTTTTGCTTTGGCAATTAATACGTTGCACCGTTATTTCGCCTGCCCTAATATGAGTTGCTTCAACAGGTTGAGATAAGAAGAATAGGATTATTCCAAAAAATAGTAAACGAAACCTTTTATGCATTAAGATATACCTCATTTAAACATTTAAAGATAGAACCAATTATGTACCTTTTAACAGGTTTTAATCAAAAATAGTTACAATAAGCTTTAAGTTATTTAGTAACAACTATACATTCCTATTTTAGTACTATTGTAACTTACTAACGTATTTTTTATTTTGAACGATTCAATCTTTTCGTTTTATTGGAATGATTCAGCCGATTACTTAACCTGTAGTCCTGAAAAATTATTTTTAGAAATTGGAGGTAAAAAGCAGCAAATTTCGTTTACTAATTTGATATCTGTAAAACTAGATACTAAGAAAAAACTAGCACCGCTTATAATTGGAGCAGTAGTTACAAGTTTAGCTTTGGTAAATATATTATTAGAAGGAGCCGGACTAACTATGATGGGGTTTCTATCCATTGGCGTACTAACATTATACTTTGGCCTTTCTGATTATTGGGTTATTACCATTGAAAAATATGACAATAGCCAAGCCACTTGGATAAGTAAAAACAAATGCCCGCAGTTTCCATTAACCTTAGTTAACATCGTAAATTTTAAGGTTTCTAAAGGCTTTTTTCCGCCATTTTATGCTGTACTAAAAAAAGACTTAATGAATGAGAGTATAGCCAATGCAGGTATAATAGAAAAAGTAAAAGAACCCATTGAATATTATTTACTCCCTCCAAAACTTACAGAAGATCAAGTGCTGGCAAAAATTGATATTTCGCAAATTAGTAAACCGATTGAGTTTGTACAAAACCAGCGATATTTAGCAAAAGGTGAGTATAAAATAAATATTACTGCTATTATAAATACAGAGGCTTAGCAGAGTCATAATTTAAAATTATCTTTGAATTTCATAGTTGGAATACATGGAAGAGAAATTTAATAATCGTACGAAATATAAATCCATTCACCTTTCGCACAGTGAATGGCCTATTGTTAAGCTTAGCAAAAACATGCAAGCCTTTATCGAAAAGGTTTCGTCCAGTAGCTTTGAAAAAATAAAAGCAATTAAGGATACTGACCAAAAGCTTATTGAAGAGCTAGAGCGTACTCGTTATAGAGAAAAGCTCCGTGTTCAAAAAATGCCTTGGAGCGTTGATCCTGAAGATGATTATGACTTTTGGAAAAAAGTAAAAAAACAATTAGTGGGCAGTTCAAGTCAGTCAACTAGTGCTTCAGAAAATTCCGATAAAATTCTTAAATCTATTACCGATAGATACGCAAATGAAATAGCTAGTAGTTTTAAACCATCATCGCATAGGTTTGCCCGTAGGGTTACCACGTTTGGCTTTGCACGTTTACTTAATGCAGCACATTCGGGCAGGTTTTCTGGGCTATTTAGAGCTAGGCATACGTTAAGGGATAAAATAAGAATTAGAGGCAATATTGATCACTTACGCGATTTGGCAAAAAAAGGCACCATCATTATGGTTCCTACCCACTTTAGCAACCTCGATTCGGTACTTATTGGCTGGGTAATACAAGCGCTAGGCCTACCCCCATTTATATATGGCGCAGGCCTTAACCTATTCAACATTAAGCTTTTCGCTTATTTTATGAATAGTTTAGGAGCCTATAAAGTAGATCGAAGGAAAAAGAATATGATCTACCTCGAAACTCTAAAAAGCTATTCGAACCTTGCCATTCAAGATGGGTGTCATAGTTTGTTTTTTCCAGGCGGAACTCGCTCTAGGTCAGGAGCCATAGAAACCGAACTTAAAAGAGGGCTTTTGGGCACTTCGATACAGGCTCAATTAGCAAATTTTAAAAACGATAAAGACGAAAAGATATTTGTAGTACCCGTAGTGCTTAATTATAATTTTGTACTCGAAGCTCCTTCTTTAATAGATCAATTTCTAAAAATTAAAGGACAAGAAAGGTATTATACAGAGAATGATGAATATTCTACATCGTATAAAATCTCGAAATTTCTTTTCAAATTTTTTACCAAACAATCCGACATTTCGGTATCTATTGGCAAACCAATGGATTTATTTGGCAATTATGTAAACGAAGAAGGCCATAGCATTGGGCAAAACGGAAGGCATATTGCCACCAGAGATTATTTTATGAGGGATGGTAAATTCGTAGATGACCCTCAACGCGATGAAGAATACACACGCAATTTGAGTAAAAGAATAGTTGAAGAGTTTCATAAAAACAACGAAGTGCTGCCAAGCCATTTAATTGCTTACGTAGGCTTTAAACTTTTAAGAGATAAGTTTTCAGATTTAGACCTATTTAATTTCTTAAGATTACCCGAAGATGAATTATTGCTTGATTATGGTGAGTTTACTCTAAAAGTTGAGGAAATAAAGAAAATAATATTTGAGCTAGAGGAAGAAGGAAACATTTTGGTAAGTCCTGGCCTCTATAAGTCTTCAACAGAACTCATTGAGCAAGGGTTAGAAAATTTAGGCGTTTTCCATACAAACTTGCCTTTGCTTAGAAATGAGCAAGGTGATATAGAAACCCAAAGTTTAAGCCTATTATATTTTTACCACAACCGCTTAAGCGGCTATAATTTCGAAGATTATGTCAGCTAAATATGTAGGTGTAATAGGTGCAGGTAGTTTTGGCACAGTAGTGGCCAATTTATTGGCAGAAAACACAAAAGTTAAGCTTTACACGAAGAATCCTGTTAAAATAAAAGACATCAATACCAACAGAACAAATGTTGGCTATAAGCTGCACGATAATATTGAAGTATGTGATAGTTTAGAACAAATTGCAGGTGAGTGCGAAACATTATTTCCAATAATACCATCTTCAGGTTTTAGGAAAATGATGCAAGAGTTTTGCCCATATTTGCATCCTTACCACACGATGATTCATGGTACAAAAGGGTTAGATGTTACGCTACCCGCAGGCATGACTATCGATAATAACGCTGTTGAGTTTAATAGAAACAACGTTAAAACCATGAGCGAAGTAATTCGCGATGAAAGTGTTGTAGTACGAATAGGCTGCCTAGCAGGCCCCAACCTTGCTATGGAAATTTACAATAAGCAACCTGCGGCAACCGTGGTTGCTTCCTCATTTGATTCAGTAATTAAAGAAGGCCAAAGGCTTTTGAGAAGCGATATTTTTCAAGTATATGGCAATAAAGATCTTATAGGCATTGAACTTACAGGTGTGCTTAAAAACATTATTGCCTTAGCTTCTGGCGCATTAGATGGCCTTGGCTATGGCGAAAATGCCCGAGCTATGCTCATTAGCCGTGGGCTTGTTGAAATGATTTACCTCGGCAAAGCTTTGGGTGGCAACTTACAAGCCTTTATTGGCTTAGCAGGTGTTGGCGATTTGGTTGCAACCAGTGCTTCTAAATTGAGTAGGAATTTTACAGTAGGTAACAGACTAGCAAAAGGAGAAAATATCGAAGATATTATTCTATCAATGAACGAAGTGGCCGAAGGAGTAAACACCGTTAAAATAGTAAAGAAGTTTGCCGAACATTATGCATTTAGAGCTCCTATTACTGAAACACTATTTAAAATATTAAATAAACAAAAAACGGTGGAAGATGGCCTTACTTATTTAATGAAATTGCCATTAAATGTGGATATTGATTTTATTTAGTTATTAGCCATGAATATCTTTTTTTTGCCACGAATGCACGAATAGTTATTGGTTGATTTTCAAGGCAGGAATATCGGTTAAAATCAGGTTCTTCGCATGGCTTCTAGCCTTGTCAAAAGCGGTGGGTGCGAATAATGAAAAAACACATAGGCTGGATGTGGTTGTAAATTACTCAAATTATCAGTTGAAAGCTTTTTAAGTGCCAAAGGCAAATCGGTTAAATTGGTTGTTTCAATGGCATAGCGATCTGCCTCAAACTCGTTTTTACGGCTAACTACATTTAATAAAATACCGGTAATAAACGAGATGGGTGTATATAGCATGGCAAAGGCTATCAAGTTCAAATGCAATTGTAGCTCATTAGCTCCCAAAGCAATTGAAAGTTTTTCATTAAAAATAAACAGCGACATAATAAAAAGCATAGCTCCTGTTTGAACAACCGAAGATATTAAACTACCAATAATATGTTTCTTTTTATAATGCCCTACTTCGTGCGCAAAAATGGCCACAAGTTCTTCAATCGAATGATTTTCGATTAACGTATCATACAAAACAACTTTTTTATTTTTACCAAAACCAGAGAAAAATGCATTTGCTTTACTCGATCGTTTAGAGCCATCTATTACAAAAATATTGGTTAAGGGAAAGTCCACTTTTTTACTATATACCTCAATAGAACTACGCAATTCGCCCTCTTCTAATGGGGTTAATTTATTAAACAACGGCATAATTAAAGTGGTATAAAACATATTCATAAACAGCATAAATACTGTTATTACTGCCCAAAATACCCACCAAAACTCAGTACTCAATGTTGTTAATAATAAAAGCAACACATACAACAAACCCCCTCCTAAAATTGCTCCAAGAGCATACCCTTTCAATTTATCGAGTACAAATAATTTAGGCGTTGTTTTATTAAAACCAAATTTTTCTTCAATCACAAATGTGCTATACCATTGAAAAGGCAAACTTGTAATATCTGAAACTATAAACAATATTCCGAAAAAAGCCAATGCTCGTAAACTTGCATCTGCTATCGAGGGTTGCAACAATTGATCTAACCAACCAAAGCCACCAAGAGCTAAAAACAGAATAGATATAACGAAACTAATCGCCCCTGAAATAAAACCAAATTTGGTTTGCACCTTTTGGTACTCCATTGATTTTTCATATTTTTCGGTATCATAAATACCCTTGGCTTCGGCTGGCAATGGCATTTTGCGTTGCTTTAAGTTTAGGGCTTCAAGAATTAACTCAAATAAATAGTTTCCTACTGAAAGTAGTATAATGATGATTAATATAGTTTTTGGAGTCATAAAATATAAATAAGTGGGCAAAACTACTAAAGATTGGTTAAGAGTTGTTCGTTATTTAGTTATTGGTTAGTGGTTATTTATCGCATAGCATTAATTTAGTAAAATGAAGCAATGGATTTTATTCATCACCTTATTTTTTTTTCTATTATTTGGCAAACAATTATTTGCCCAAACTAATTTACAAATTGCAAAACTAAAGTATAGTGGTGGTGGCGATTGGTATGCCAACAAAACCGCTTTACCAAACCTAATTGATTTTTGTAACAAAACATTAAACACCCAGTTAAACCCTGATGAGGCCGTTATTGAAGTTGGTAGCGAGTTTATTTTTACCTACCCTTATGTGTATATGACGGGGCACGGAAATGTGGTTTTTTCGGAACAGGAAGCTGAAAACCTACGGAATTATCTTATTGGTGGAGGTTTTTTACATATTGATGATAATTATGGGATGGATAAATTTATTCGATTAGAAATGAAAAAGGTGTTTCCTTCCTTAGATTTTGTGGAACTTCCCTTTGATCACCCTATCTATCATCAGAAATATGAATTTAAAAATGGATTACCTAAAATTCATGAACATGATGGAAAGCCAGCTCAGGGGTTTGGTTTAATTTACGAAGGAAAATTAGTTTGTTTTTATACGTATGAATGTGATTTAGGAAATGGTTGGGAGGATGCTCAAATTTATAACAACCCACCTGAGCTACGCTTAAAAGCATTAGAAATGGGAGCTAATATTATTAATTTTTGCTTTACGCAAGAGTAAGCTAACTACGTCCTTGCGAATCCTTGATAAATCTCCGTCCTGCAACCATTGGGTATCGGATGAAGCAATCTGTTATAAAAGAACACAGTAAATATTTAACAGATTGCTTCATCCCATTTACACTATTAGAAACATTATAATTAATGATAGGATTCGCAATGACGGCACTAAAAAATGTCATTCCCCTACGCTGATTTTTTTAAAAATTCCGCTCTCGCAATGACGATATAAAGTTTTCTTACAGTCACTAATTAATAATGTCTAATTTTAAAATTCCTTTGAAAACTCTCTTATTGTATCTATTTTGGAAGCTTTGTTTCAATCGTAACAATTTAAAATGGCATCAAGAGGAAAGTTTAGTGGAAGAATTGGTTTTATCGCAGCAGCAGCCGGCTCTGCAGTAGGGCTAGGCAATATTTGGAGGTTCCCCTATGAAACAGGTGAAAATGGAGGAGCCGCCTTCCTGCTTATCTATTTAATATGTATGGTGCTTATTGGGTTTCCGGTAATGGTTGGCGAAATCTCTATTGGCCGAAATACCCAACTAAATGCCTTTGGTGCCTACAAAAAAATTGGCGGAGCCAAATGGGGTTTATTAGGTTATTGGGGAATTATCTCAGCCATTATGTTTTTATCGGTTTATAATGTAATTGCTGGGTGGGCGTTTGCCTATTTTATACAAATGGTAAATGGCGTATTAATGACCACCGAAAACTTTGGTGAGCACTTTACAAACCAAATAGCAGATGTAACTGATTTGTTTTTTTATTCATTAGGCTTTATGGTGCTTACAGCAGTTATTGTATCGCGTGGTGTTAAAAAAGGAATTGAATCTGCTTCAAGAATATTAATGCCCGCATTATTTATTATGCTTTTAGGGCTAATTGCGTACAGTTTTACACTTGATAATGCCATGGCAGGAGTTAAGTTTTACTTAGTACCCGATTTAAGCAAAGTAACTTTATCAACTATTTATAACGCATTGGGTCAAGCTTTCTTCTCGCTATCATTAGGGATGGCCGCCTTGGTAACTTTTGGGTCGTACATAAGCAAAAAAGAAAATATCGTAACCTCAGCGGCTTTGGTAACCTTTACCGATACTATGGTCGCTTTTTTAGCAGGCTTATTAATTTTCCCCTTAGTGTTTTCACAAGGGTTATCGCCTAGTGCAGGCCCAGGGCTCGTATTTGTTGTATTGCCTGGCATATTTGCAGGCTTAGGCATGTTAGGGCCAATAATTGGTGCAGCCTTCTTTCTACTACTATGTTTTGCAGCTCTTACTTCTACCATATCGTTACTAGAAATACCTGTTAGCTTTTTGGTGGATGAAAAAGGATATTCACGTAAAAAGGTAGTAATTTTTACTGCTGCGTTAGTTTTTGTAATAGGTATCCCAAGTATGCTATCGCAAGGAGCTGTTGATTATTTTAGCAATTTCGCTTATTATGAAGGGGTAACAAAAACAGTACTTGATGTTGTATTTGATATTTTTAGTGATGTTGGATTACCCCTTGGCGGTTTCTTGATGACTATTTTTATCGCTACCAAGTGGAAAACAGCAAACTTTAATAATGAATTAGAAGAAGGAAACCCTGGATTTAAAGGATCGCTTATGCAGAAATACTTAAACTTCTCTTTATCCTATTTTGCACCTATCTTTTTAGGGTTAATGTTTGTTGTAACAATACTTAAAAAGTTTTTTGAGGTTGATATTTTCTAGCCAGCTATTGTACAATCACCTTTTTGGATACTAGTCCATTATCAGTTTGGATATGGATTACATATACTCCTGCTCCTAACCCATTTATATCTAATGTATTGGGATCTAAAGCATTAATAATTAAGTTAGCCACTTCCATTCCTTGCAAATAAAAAACTTGAATGCTTTTTACTTTTACACCCGTTGAGTATTGCAGCTTAACACTTCCTGTACTTGGATTGGGAAATAATTTAAAATTATTAGATAAATTTTCATCAACTGATAAAACAACTTCAGGTTCTTCGGGCTCTTTAGGTTTAACATACGTTACTCCCAAAGTTTTCATTAATAAATCTTTATTGGTAAGCACTTTGATACAAAGTAATCTAATGAAAATAAAACGTTATGGTCATTCCTCCGATGGCTACCGGAGGAATCCGTTAACATCCCAATACTAAACCAGTTAGATAATTTTCTAAAATAACGTACCCATATTACACCATTTATTAAAGTGGCGAATATTAATTAGGGTTTTAATCTTTTAAAAAACTTGATTTAGAGATTCCTGCCTCCGCAGGAATGACGTTTTATTTATTTGATAATCCTAAAATGCGTCCGCCAGGTTAATAACTGCAATTTGTATAGGTAGCTAAATGCTTACCTCTATAATATTTAACCCAATACTAAACACAACTGTAAGTAATAAAACAATTCTTTTTATCTAACTCTTTTTTCGTCTAACTTTCTAAAACAAATAATAGCTAATGAAACGGATTGTAATATTAACTGGCGCAGGCATAAGTGCAGAAAGTGGCATTGCCACTTTTAGAGATTCGGGTGGGCTTTGGGAAGGCTATGATGTAATGGAAGTAGCAACTCCTGAAGCTTGGGATAAAAACCCCGCTCTTGTACTCCAATTCTACAATATGCGCAGGAAAGATGCTTTAAAGACAGAGCCCAATGCTGCACATAAAATATTAGTACAATTAGAGCAAGATTATGATGTTAGAATTGTTACTCAGAATGTAGATAATTTACATGAAAGAGCTGGGTCGAAACATGTGCTTCATTTACATGGTGAATTGTTTAAATCTAGAAGCACCCAAAACCAAAACTTGGTATATGAAATGGATTCGAGTGAGTTAAACCTTGGAGATACTTGTGAACTAAATTCTCAACTTAGGCCACATATTGTATGGTTTGGCGAAGAAGTTCC
>CAZQWZ010000046.1:11580-14868 GCA_964596935.1 uncultured Roseivirgaceae bacterium | reverse complement strand
AATAACTCTGTGGAAGCCACTTCAATTTGTTCTTTTCGAGGTATTTTAAGCAATGCCATTTGGTAAAAATAAGCAACCTAACGCTCGTTAGCAAAAATATTTTTAGGCAACTTCATAATCAAGTTATATTTTTGTAAAAAAAAGATGAACTTTAATTCCCCTGAAACCTTTATAGAAAAATTAAATAACTGGTTTAACGGCCTTATAGCTTTGCCATTATTAGCCGTTGGGTTTGGTTATTTAGAGCTTTTTAGTGGAGGCATAACAGGTTTAATTGAGATTGATATTTATATTACCGCTGCAATAATTACTGTTCTAATAATATATGCAGTAGTTGTTACTCGCGATTTTAAAAAGCAAATTAAAATGATTTCAAAAGATGAGTCGTTATTGGCTAAACTTGAAAATTATTTTGTGCTGTCTAAGCAGTTTTATATTAAAATATTTGTTATTTCAATGGTTGCAGTAATAGGGCTTTATGTGGTTGGTAGTATTTCCTATGCTGGTTTTTATGCTTTCCTATTGTTTTTATTATCTATTTATAGGCCTTCGTTACTTACGGTTGCTACTAAATTAGGGATGAAAAAGGAGGAGCGAAAAGAGTTTATTAAGAACAGTAAAACCGTAATAAATTAAGTAATGAAAAAAGGAGAATTAATTCTGAGAGATTTACTCGCTATAGAACGAACCAAGTTGGCAAATGAAAGAACCTTTTTAGCATACTTTAGGTCGAGCATATTTTTTTTAGCCACAGGCGTTTCTATAATTCATATTAACTTTTTTAGTGAAGTAAATTTTTTAGGGTGGTTATTTGTTGGCATTTCACCTTTGCTGTTAAGTGTGGGTATTATTCGATTAATTAAGGTAAGAAAATCTATTGGCAAAATGGTTGCAAAGGCAGAGGCATAATTACTTGCATAACTGGTCTTACGCAGAAAAATAATCAAAATGTGTCATTCCTGCGTAGGCAGGAATCCGCCCTGAAAGATGCTAAAAATAGTACTTAAAGTTAAATTTCAAATACTTTTAGAGGACTTGCAGTCTCATATATTTACAGATTCCTGCCTACGCAGGAATGACGGAAACAGAGTTTTACGTAGCATCAGTTACATAATATATTCTCCATCAACAGCTTCAATCGGTTTGGGAATATCCTTCTCACCAAGAGTTTCTAGCAAGTTAATTTCAATGGTTCTGGTAATTTGGTCTAAAGGATTACCAGCAATAATATTATTAAAAGGATTTAGTAGAGAACGCCCAATTAAATGGGTGGTCATAAATACATAGCCCAAAAACATGCCAATTACAATAGACCATGCGCCTACACCATTTGCAGTTTCTAAGGTAATTGAAATTATAAAAAACCAAATAAATATATTGGTATAGTAAGAGTAAGTTGTTGGAAACACCGTGTTTTTAATTCGCTCGGCTTTGCCCATTTCATTGCAAAAACCTACAATACTTTTGTTCAGCTCCATAAACTTAAATCCATCGATTATTCCTTTGGAATAATACTGTTGTACATCTTTGGTTTGAAAATCGAGTATGGCATTTTGTTTATTAGATTTTTCCTCAATGCTTTTTAATTCATCTTGGCTTAAATACTTATTATAATCCTTATTATCATCCCCTCTTAAATTTTCTTTTAGTGCATATAAAAAGGCAATGTGGCGATAAATGGATTTCTTTTTTAGCTTTCTCAAGTCATCATCATCCACTTCCTTTGTAGTGGAAGTGTATTCCATTATTTGTCTTGCCCATGTTCTAGATTCATTTACTAAACTTCCCCAAATTTTTCTACCTTCCCACCATCTGTCGTACGCTTGATTATTATTGAAACCAATAAAAAATGCGAGTGCCGTACCTAATATAGTTGGTACGATAGCAGGTAGTTCAAAAATTTCTTTTAATAGGTACTCATTTAAAAGGTAGGTTATAATACATGTTGAAGCTATATATATTGAGCTAAGCCAAGTGCCAGTAAGAATTCTACTTACATAGATTTTATTTGTAATTAACATTCTTTAAATATTTAAAATATGTTTAAAATTAAAGAAAAAAGAAGTAACCCAATTACTTAAACCCCTTTCGATAATTACGTAAATTAATGGAAAAAAGGAAAACAGACATAGCACTAATTATTAAAAGTGGCATAGAAAAAGGAATGGAAGTATCAAAATACTCGATTAGTGTATAGGGTACTACGATTACCATAAGTATTGTTGACGCAATTAAGCCGATGAGTTTAAATTTTTTCATAAGTTATCTACTTGTTAACAAGTTAACTAAAGGTTGGTTTATATAGTAATTACCAGTACCAATTTTTTCTTTTTTAAGCAATCCATCATTTGCTAATTTATTTAAATAATTAGCGGCTGTTAATCTCGAAACCTTTAAATCTTTTACTACAAATTCTATTTTTGTGTAAGGGTGTTTAAATAAGTTGTTTAGTAAATTCTGGCTATAGAATTTATAATTATCCCTTAATGCATTTTTGTATTGCAGCATTAAATCACGAATTTGAATAATTAGTTCTATGGTTTCTTTAGATGTTACTTCAACTCCTTTTATTATAAATAATATCCATTCTTCCCAATTGTTTTTTGTTCTCACTTCTTGTAAAAGCCTATAGTAATCTATTTTATTTCTAATTATATAATTACTAAGGTATAATATAGGTAGATTAAGTAGGTCTTCAAGTATAAGATAGAGTATGTTAATTATTCTTCCTGTTCTGCCATTGCCATCATAAAATGGATGGATACTTTCAAATTGAAAATGAATAATAGCCATTTTTGTTAGTGTGTCATAGGCGCTAATATCATTATCATTAATATACTTTTCAAGGTTTGACATTAATTGGTTTATTTCATCATAATGCTGAGGTGGGGTATAAATTACTTCGCCTGTTGCAGTATTTTTTAGAGCCGTGCCTGGCAGTTTTCTAAACCCAGCATTATTGTTTTCGAGCACTTCCTGAATCCGCAAAATTGTTTTGTTCGTAAGTAATTTGCTTTTAGAAATTAATGAATATCCTTTTTTTAGAGCAGCAATATAATTTTGTACTTCCTTGGCATCTAAAGATTTAGTAGGAGCTATGTTTAATTCTGATTTATAAATATCGTCATGTGTTGTAATAATATTTTCTATGGCAGAGCTATCTTTTGCTTCTTGTAAACCAAGTGCGTTTATTAAAATATGTTGATTAGGGATGGATGAGGCTATTCCTTTTAACTCAGCCAAGGCAGCATGTGCCTTTGGTAAGCTTTTTAAAACAGCTTTGGTTTC
>CAZQWZ010000046.1:0-11480 GCA_964596935.1 uncultured Roseivirgaceae bacterium | reverse complement strand
ACTCAGCCAAGGCAGCATGTGCCTTTGGTAAGCTTTTTAAAACAGCTTTGGTTTCCACATCTATTGATAATGGTAGATTACTTAATTTCCATTGTTTCGATGAACTCATTATGTATAGTTTATTTAAAAATCTATACAAATAAACATGTTATGTATATAAAATCAAATTATCTATACATATTGATTTTGGTATCTATAGATAAACTAAAACTTTTAACATATAGAAAATATCAAATGAAAGTTAGAAGATGGCATTATCTCACATCTATTTTACGAATAATTTTAGATAACACGCCTGGTAGAAAGCGCTTTATTAGAATTGCTATGGTTTCTTTACCTCCAATTCGCACTTCTTCTTTTTCTTTACTAATGGCTTTAATAATTTGCCTTCCACACTCTATTGCAGAAATGCCATTTTCCTGACCATCGTCCATGGTATTGCTAGCAGCTCCTTTTTCGGTAAGTGCATTTAACGATACATTGGTTTTAACAAAACCTGGAGTTGCAATAGTTACGAGCACACCTTTTTTCCACATTTCGGCACGCAGCGAATCGTAATACCCGTGTAATGCGTGTTTAGAAGCTGCATAACCCGAACGGTAAGGGCTCCCGAATTTGCCAATTAAGCTACTTATTGGTACAATATGGCCATAGCCATTTGCAATCATAGAGGGTAATAAGGCTTTGGTTATAATGGTTGTGCTAAAGAAGTTTACTTCCATTAGCCTGCGACTTACTTCAATGTCTGTATCCAAGGCAAACGAACGCTGACTAATGCCGCCAGAATGAATTACAACATCCACACGGCCAAATAAAGCCAATGCCTCTTTAGCTTTAGCTTCTAACGTTTCGGGTTGAGCTAAGTCAACAGTTAATATTTTAACGTTCTCTTGATTTGGGCATTCTGCTTTTACTTTTTCAAGTGCGTTTGCCCTACGAGAAGATAATATCAATTTTACATTTTTAGATGCCAATACCTGCACAATCCCTTCGCCAATTCCTGAAGAAGCTCCTGTAATCCAAACAATTTTATTTTCTATCAATGCCATTATTTTTTTCGTTTGTAAACCACAAAATCAAAAGCATATTTATGCCTTTCGTCTGTTGGGTGAGGGTCTCGAGAAATTTCTTCCCATTCATTTTTATCATATTCAGGAAAAAAAGTATCACCATCAAACTTATTATGAATTTCAGTAATATATAGAGTATCAGTTATTGGTAATACTTGTTGGTAGATTTGTCCGCCTCCAATAACAAATACTTTTTCTTGCTTATCTTTTTTACACACGGCAATAGCATCTTCTAAGCTATTTACAACAATCGTATTCTCTAATTCTAAGTTTTTTTGCCTTGTAATTACAATATTAGTTCGGTTAGGTAATGGCCTAAATTTAGGCGGCAGCGATTCGTAATTTTTTCTACCTAAAATGATATAATGATTTTTGGTTGAATTCATAAAGTATTTCATATCATCGGGTAAACGCCAAACTAAGTCGTTGTCTTTGCCAATTACACCATTTTCGGCCACAGCCGCTATCATTGCTATTTCCATACTAGATTATATTATTTCCTCTTAAAAAATCTTCTGTTTTCATTCTTTTTTTACCTTGTAATTGTAGCTCCTTAATTAGAATTGATCCTTTTGAACAACCTATTTTAATATAAGATTTATTGTCAGAATCAACCTTGCCAACGGCAAGTGTACTGTTGTCTAATTGCGTTTCAAAAATCTTGAAATTATTGCTGTTTAAAATTGCCCAAGCAGCAGGGTAAGGGCTTAACCCTCTAATAAAATTATAAACTTGTTCTGCGGGCTGATTCCAATCAATCTGGCAAGTTTCTTTAAATAATTTGGGAGCAGATTTTAATTCCTCAGATTCTTCTTGCTGTTTTGGTTTAACTTTTTCTTCTGCAATTAATTGCACCGTTTGTACTACTGTTTTTGCTCCAAGTTGCATCAATCTTTCGTACAAAGTGCCTACATTATCAGTACTAGAAATTGCTTCTTTTTTTTGAAGAATAATATTGCCTGTATCTATTTCGTGTTGCAGAAAAAACGTAGTTACACCCGTTTCTTTTTCGCCATTTATGATGGCCCAATTAATGGGCGCAGCTCCACGATACTGGGGTAGTAGCGAACCGTGTAAATTAAAAGTGCCCATTGGGGGCATATTCCAAACTGCTTCGGGCAGCATCCTAAAGGCAACTACTATTTGCAAATCAGCTTTTAAGTTTTTTAACTCGTTTAAAAAATCTTCTGATTTTAAATTAGTAGGTTGTAAAATCGTAAACTCCTTCGCTAAAGCATAGTTTTTTACAGCCGAAGTCATTAATTGCCTACCTCTACCTTTAGGTTTATCTGGGGCTGTAATTACACCCACAATGTTAAATCCATTATCTACCAAAGCCGCAAGTGATGCTACTGCAAACTCTGGTGTACCCATAAAAACAATCCGTAAATTCTTCATTGGTTGCAAATCTAATTTATTAATTTCTTAGATTAATCAGATTGATTTCCTACTTTGGTACGTTCAGTAATAACTATGAATTTACCCTATTTTATATCGCAACGAATTAGTACTCAAAAAGCTGGCACTTTTTCATCCACCATTCATAAAGTGGCCATTTTTAGTGTGGGTATTGGCCTAGCAGTTATGATTATTGCTTTTGCCATAATGATGGGTTTTAAAAACACCATTAAAAATAAAATTTACAGTTTTAGTGGTCATATTCAAATGACTAAATATGTAAATTCTAATTCCTATAACGAAAATCCTTTAGGATACCCAACAGATTTAAATGTTGAAGGAATAGATAATGTTGTTCCTTTTGCGTTTAAGTGGGGGTTAGTACAAACAGAAAGTGAAGTAGAAGGGGTGGTTTTTAAAGGAGTTGGCGATGTTTTTGATTCAATCAGTTTTAGGCAGTATATAAAGGAAGGTAGGTTTATAAAATTTAAAGAAGAAGGATATTCTACTGAAATTGCTATAAGTACTTATTTTGCAGATAAGCTCAATTTATCTCTTGGAGATAAAATCACAATGCATTTTTTTCAAGAACCTATAAGGGTGCGTAAACTCACTATTGTTGGCATCTATGCAACCGGCATGGAAGAGTTTGATAAACAAATTTTGCTTGGCGATATTGGGTTGGCAAGAAGACTAAACGATTGGGCTCCAGAGTATGCAGGTGGCTATGAAATCTATTTAAAAGATGTAAATCAAATAGAGAAAGTTCAGCAGAAACTGTATGATCAATATGGATATGATTTGTATGTTCAAAAAACGAGCAATAAGTTTTTGCAGGTATTTGAGTGGCTTTCGTTAATTGATAATAATGTAAACATTTTGCTTTTTATGGTGCTTTTTGTTGCTTCTTTTAATATGATTTCGATAATTCTAATTTTAATATTAGAACGAACTCCGATGATTGGCACCTTAAAAGCAATGGGTGCTACCAATGGATTGATCAGGAAAATATTTGTGTATAACGGTATGCAAATGATTTTAAAAGGGATGCTTATTGGTAACTTGTTTGGGCTAGGAATAGCCTTTATTCAATGGAAATTTAAGCTTATGACGCTTGACCCATCAAATTATTATATGAGTTTTGTGCCCATCGAGTTTAATTTGGGAGTAGTAGTTTTGCTTAATTTACTGGTGTTAGCGTTAGTTTCGGCAATATTAATTTTACCTACTGTTTTTGTGGCAAGAGTAGAACCTATAAAGGCCATAAAGTTTGATTAATAAAAAAATACGTCATACCCCGAATTTCTCTTTTAGAAATTATAGGGGTATCTGATTGTTTAAAACAAGATTCAACTTCGGTAGAAGTTGCAGATTGTCTGGTCTTACGCCAGACAATGACAGAAAAAGCAATTTTATCTCTTAGGATACTTCCTAAAAAAGCTTTTAAACTTTAATTGAATTACGCCTAAAACTGCTTCCTTAAAAATACCAGACGACATTTTAGAAGTACCTCTTGTTCTATCTGTAAAGATGATGGGCACTTCATGTACTTTAAATCCATGTTTCCATGTTTTAAACTTCATTTCAATTTGAAATGCGTAGCCCACAAATTTAATTCGATCCAAATTAATCGTTTCTAGCACTTCGCGTTTAAAACATTTAAACCCAGCAGTGGTATCTTGTACGGGCATGCCCGTAATTAATTGAACATATTTACTTGCAAAAAACGACATCAATACTCTACTCATTGGCCAATTAACAACATTTACCCCTGTTACATACCTAGAGCCAATGGCCAAATCGTTGCCATCAATGGCGCAGGAATTATATAATTTAATTAAATCTTCTGGATTATGCGAAAAATCAGCATCCATTTCAAATAAATATTGATATCCTTTCTCTAGTCCAAGTTTAAATCCTTCGATATAAGCAGTGCCAAGCCCGTGCTTTCCCTTGCGCTTTAAAATTTGAACTCTATCCGAGTTCTCTTTGATTTTATGTTTTACAATATCTGCTGTGCCATCGGGCGAATTATCATCTACCACCAATACATCAAATGCTTGATCTAAGGCTAGCACTGCATCAATAATATCAGCAATATTTTCCTTTTCGTTATAGGTTGGTATAATTACAAGCGAGTTATTCAAGGCAGTTTTAATTAGCTTCAAAAATAGAACGATAAAAAATATTTTTAGGTTTAAAATTAATTTTTTAATTATTCAAAATAATGCATAAAATGGGTTAGGGTATGAAGGTAACTAGGTTGTATAATAATTAATAGATAACTAAATTTTACCTATATGAAAAGAACTGCATCCCTTTTAGCCTTAATTATAATCACCAATTTGCCAATTTCTTGCGGATTAGGTTGTGGACCATTTGATACACGCCCCAATATTATTGTTTCTATTAGCTCCGATATTGGCTCTGTGGCTGAAGGGGTATTTTCTGAATCTGTTTCTACTGATTTTAATACTGCTGCTATTAGGGCTGTGGTGGACGAAACACATAAGGTTGGGAAAAATGATAGAATTGACTTTAGCTTTGCAAGTATTGCTTATGCTTGCTCCCCTCCTTCTCCCAATGTTCAGCATATTAATTCAATCTCTTTAATTTCTGATAGTAATATAGTTTTTGATGGGATTGAATATCAAAGTGGAGAAAATTTGAGTTCTTTTTTCAAAATAGTGTCATCAAATGGAGATGTTCTCATAGAACAGATTAATGATTCTCCGGATGATTATAGATGGTTTTTTAGCTTTACTGGTGATAGCGTAATTTTTCAACTACTCTCCAAACCAGACTCACCAATTGCTCAAAAGTTTACATTCACTTTCACTTTTGATGATGGTTTAGAATATCAAGTTCAAACACCTCTTTTTACGGTAAACTAAGAGTAAATTACTTTGTATATAATAATCGATTAAATCATTTTAAAATTATGGCAAGCCAATTAGTTTTGCACCCTAACTAATACCACCTAGTGATTTTACCAAGAATTAAGAATGAGACAGCACAATTGCGTAAAGTTGTGCTTGGCGTGGCGGGTGACTTTGGCGGTGTGCCAACCATTGCCGAAACCAATGATCCTAAATCTAAGGAGCATATATTAAAGGGTAGTTTTCCTACACAAGAAGCAGTTACAAATCAAATGGCTAGCCTTAAAAAGGTTCTTCAAAAATATGATGTTGAAATTCTTCAGCCTGAAAATATCAAAGGGCTAAACCAAATTTTTGCACGAGACACTGGTTTTGTTTTAAATGAAACTTTTGTGGTTCCTAATATTACATTGGGTAGAAGAAGAGAAGTAGATGCCTTGGCTTCTATTATAGAACAAATGCCTTTAGAAAACATTTTAAGAGCACCCGAAGAAGTTAGGTTTGAAGGCGGAGACATTATGCCTTGGAACGAAACACTTTTTGTGGGGTATTCGAAAAAAGAAGATTTTGATGAGTATGTAGTAAGCCGAACCAATGAAGCTGGCATTAATTTTTTGAAAGAAAAATTTCCCAACTGTAAGGTAATAGCAGTTGAGCTTAAAAAGTCTGATGATGACCCCAAGCAAAATGCACTTCACCTAGATTGCATATTTCAACCCATTGGATTGGACAAAGCAATTGTTTTTAAGGATGGATTTAAATACGAATCTGATTATAAAAAAATAGAAAACTATTTTGGTAGTGAAAACCTGATTCATATTTCCCGTGAGGAAATGTATAATATGAACTCCAATATATTTTCAATTAGCCCCACAGTTATTGTATCTGGCAAATCATTTACTAGGCTCAATACTGTACTCCGAGATTTAGGGTTTACAGTAGAAGAGGTAGAGTATGATGAAATTTCTAAAATGGAAGGCCTTTTTCGTTGTTCAACTTTACCTTTGGTTAGAGATTGATAAAGACACAAGATTTTAGACGTTAGATGCAAGACAAGTCTAGTATCTAACGTCTAAAATCTAACATACCATGGCAAAGCAAATTACAAATAACATACTAATGATTCGCCCAGTAGCTTTTCGAATGAACGAGCAAACGGCTGTTAATAATTATTATCAAAAAGTACTAGAGGGGCTTTCATCTACTCAAATTCAAAAAAATGCTTTGCACGAATTCGATTTGTATGTTGAAAAACTAAAATCAATTGGCGTTAATGTTATTGTTATAAACGATACTGTTGAGCCATCAACTCCAGATTCTATATTTCCTAATAACTGGGTTTCGTTTCACGAAAGTGGCAAAGTGGGTTTATATTCTATGTTTGCCGAAAACAGAAGACTAGAACGCAGGCAAGATATTTTGGATAACTTGACTGATAACGGGTTTGAAATTAATGAAGTAATTGACATTACTAAATTTGAAAAAGAAGGAAAAAACCTAGAAGGTACGGGAAGTTTGATTTTAGATAGAGAAAATAAAATTGCCTATGCCGCTTTATCCGAACGAACTAATCAAGAAGTATTGGATCAGTTTTCAGAATTGTTTGGCTACAAACTAGTAGTTTTTCATTCTAACCAAACCGTTGATAACGAACGACTGCCTATTTATCACACCAATGTGATGATGTGTGTTGCCAAAGATTTTGCTATAATTTGTGCCGATAGCATTGATAATAAAATTGAAAGAATGGCAACCTTAACAGCACTTAAAAATAGTGGTAAAGAAGTAATCGAAATAAGTGAGGAGCAAGTAAATAGGTTTGCAGGTAATATGCTACAGGTGGTTGGTAATGATGATAAGGAATATTTAATTATGTCAACGGCTGCTTATACTAGCTTAATTCCAGAGCAAATTAGAAAAATTGAAAAATATTGCCCCATCGTTCATAGCTCGTTAGATACGATTGAGGCATTAGGTGGAGGTAGCGCACGTTGTATGATGGCTGAAGTTTTTTTGCCAAAGAAATAATTACTTTCTTTCCTAAATTGAAGATTACTAAATACTAGTTGCTTACGTCTTTGTGAGAGCAGAATTTTAAAAAATCAGCGGAGTGAAATGACAGGGAATAATGTGCCAAGGTGAAGGAGACCCCACAACGGGTGCGGGGAGGGTTGGCTATTTGTTGCTTTGCCGGATATGTTCCGGCACCCCTTTTTTATATCTGTCAATGGTAAGGAGGCACGACTGTGGCAATCCTATATTAAATAATGGGATTGCGAAAATTTTAAAAAAATAAAATTTCGCAATGACGTTTAATCACAGGCTTTAACAAAATCAACCGGGTCTATCTTAATACTTTGTTGCTGCGCAAAACGCAAATATTTACAGGCTGCTTCTGTTTGGCCTAAGGCCAAATAAGATCTTCCAAGTTGGAATAAAATCTTTCCATTATAGGGGTCATTCTTTAGAATTATTAAAAAGTCATCAATGGCTTTTGAGTGCTGTCCAAGGTTTTGGTAACAAGTACCTCGGTTATAATAGTCCTCAGTATTATTAAGTTCATCTGTTAGTAAATAGGTGTAAACTTTTTCGGCTTTTGTGTAATTATAAAGTTGATTTAGATAAATAGAACCAAGTTGGTAATAAATACTATCTCTATTAAAATTAAAAGTTAGGCTATTTAGGTATGCTTTTTCGGCTTCTACAAAACGTTTCGTTAGAGTAAACCCAATTCCTTTAAAATAGTATAATTGGGCTGTTTCAGTTGAGTCAGGATCAAAGCTCAAACCTATTTCGCTGTTATCAACCATAGCATGGTATGATCCCATTTGTCTATTAAGTTCTATAATACGAATAGAAGCTTCTACATTTTTGCCTCCCCATTCTCTCATTGCAAGCACATATAAATTAAATGCCTGGTTGTATTTATGCCTGCTTTCGGCAATAATTGCCTCATCGTAATAGTATATAGATGCATAATAATGCATCGCCCTTATACCAAACCAGATTAGAAAGATGGTTGCCACAACAGCACCCCAACCCATTAATTTTGTTTTTAACGAGTAATAATAAGTGCTCTGATCAGTGGTTTTTCTGTAGAAACTTTGAGGTTGCCTTCGCCTAGAGGTGTAGGTTCTGCGCGAATAAGTATTGGGTGTTGAGGTGCGGTAATTCGTTTTAGATCGGTTATCGTATGCTGCTCTTTTTACAGGGTCAGAAAGCGTTTCATAAGCAACGTTTATAATTTTAATGTACTCATCGTTGCCAGTTTTATTTACATCTGGGTGATGCGCATATACAAGCTTTCGATAGGCTATTTTAATATCTCTTTGCGTAGCTCCTTGTGGTATTTTAAGTACTGAATAAAAATTTTCATCCATTTTTCACTTTTTTATTTTATTTTTCACATCTCACATTTTTTATTTTATCTTGTATTTTTTACCGGGTAATGAAACAACGATGTTTCTGAATTCAAGGTTTAATAGTAAGGCAGCAAGCTTACTAATCTGAATTTGAGATTTCCAGCTAATCTCATCAATATGTAATTCACTATCCATTAATAATTGAAGCACAACCCACTCTTCTTCACTTACATCTTCTTGTTTAATTGTTATTGATTTTGTAGAAGGTAAATCATTGTCGGTTTCCCATCCTAAATAAAAAGCGATGTCTTTGGCAGAACTTATCAACTGAGCCACATTGTTTTTTATGATGGTATTGCAACCAACTGATAGTTCGTTTTGTAAATTGCCAGGTATGGCAAAAACTTCTCTATCATAACCTCTTGCTAAATAAGCAGTAATCAAAGCACCTCCTTTTGCTCCAGCTTCTATAACTAGGGTAGCTTCTGAAAGACCCGCAATAATTCGATTTCGGGCAGGGAAATAGGCAGGGTCCATTTTTATATGAGGAGGGTATTCAGTTAATAAGCCTCCATCTTCTAACATTTTATCTGCAATTTTAGTGTGGATGGCAGGATATACTTTTTCTATACCTGTTGCCATTACTCCGTAAGTTGTAAGCTTGTTTTCTAGTGCAGCTTTATGTGCTTCAATATCAATTCCATAGGCCAAGCCCGAAATAATTATGGGGTTATAAGTGGCTAATTCATTAATAATTGTCCTTACATTTTCTTTCCCTTCGTTGCTCGCATTTCTTGTGCCCACTATTGATATATACCTTCGTTTTTGTGGAAATGCATTTCCTTTAAGATAAATAATTGCTGGGGCATCGTATAATTGCTTTAAATAGGATGGGTATGCTTTATCGGTATAAAATAATAAGTTAATATTATTTTTAATTGTGTATTTGATAACACCTTCCGCTTTTTTTAAAGCCTCCTTATTATTTAAAATGCCGTTTGAGGTGAGCCTTCCAATACCAGGAATTTTTTCCAGCTTACCACGAGGTGTTTTAAAAATCTCTTCAGGAGAGCCGCAATAGCTAATTAGTGATTTTAAGTTGGAGTTACCAATACGTGGTGAAAAGGTAAGGGCAAGCTGGTAAAGCTTAGATTCAGACATCTAAATTTGATCCTTCAGCTCAAGAAGAAACTTTTTTACATTTTTAAGAGAATCAATCGTATCCATTTTATTTTGCAACTCTTCTGGGTCTTTCTTTAGCATATCTTTTGCTCCATTCAAGGTAAATCCTCTATCTTTTACTAAATGGTAGATAAGTTTAAGTTTTTCAATATCTACTTTGGTGTATTGCCTGTTGCCTTTTTTGTTTTTTTTAGGATGTAGAATCGAAAACTCACTTTCCCAAAATCGAATGAGTGAAGTTGCCACACCAAAACGTTCGGCTACCTCTCCAATGGAGTAGTAAATTTTCTCTATTTCTTTTTCTACGTAAGGCATTAATTGTAATTATTTGTGAAGATAAAAAATATTACCTGATTCATCAATAGAAATTTCACTTTCGGGCAAATCTTCTTCACTTAATTTTTTAATTAGTTTAATTACTTTGCTATTGGGGTCGGGTATAGGCACTCCTCGCCCAATTTGCTTGGCCGCAATTATAGTGCCTTCGATAAATTCGCCTTTGGCATTTATTTTTATTTTTAAAATGGGTGCTAATCCATTATTGCCACTTAAATTAAAACGCCCATAGGTACAAAAATTACCTAAGCTGTAGGCAATAAATCGCTTATTATACACTTCAATAGCACGTGGTACGTGTGGGCCGTGGCCGAGAATAATGTCTGCCCCAGCATCTATCATTGCGTGCGCAAACTGATGTACATTGCCTCTGTTTTCGTTATAAAAATACTCGCGTTTTTTAGTTACGTGTGTATGTTTTGCTCCTTCTGCACCTCCGTGAAAAGAAACAATAACAATATCAGTAAGTGAATCTAATAATTGTATTGTTCGTTTCGCTGAATCTAAATTATTGATGCTTGGCGTGCCAACATTGGGAGCAAAAGCAGCAAAACCATATTTCATGCCTTCAATCATAAAGGTTGTAAATGGTTGGTTACTGTTGCCTGCATAATTTATTTGCAAGCTATCTAGCACTCTGCTCGTATTATCTCGCCCTGCTGAGCCAAAATCACCTGCATGGTTATTAGCCACACTCATTACATTAAAACCAGCTTCTTTAATTCGTACAGCCATATACTCTGGGCTCCTAAATATGTAGCAGGTTTTAGGGTTTTTGCAATTTTTATGTTTGCCTCCTTCGTTTAAAATAACACCTTCTAAATTTCCAAAAAGGATATCTGATCCAGCCAATATACTGTCAACTTGAGCCAATTGATTTTTTCCTTTATTAGGTGGCAAATAACTGTTATTAGGGTAGTTTGTGCCAAGCATCATGTCGCCAACCGCTATTATAGTAATGGTATCTTTTAGCAGCCTATGGGCATAAATTTCTACCGAATCTTGTAGAGCAATAATTACAGTATCAACCAATACTGTTTCAACTAAAACGGTATCTATTTTAGATTTTGCAGTAGTGGAGTTTGTTATCTTCTGTGTTTTACACGAAACAATGAAGAGGACATAAACTAAGAAGAAGGGCTTTAAAACACGCATTTTTTAAAAAATATTTGGGTAAAGTTGAGATTTTTAATTTTCTCTTACTTAAGTATTGGCTCAATTATTTTAGTTCATCTACCAATTTGGGATATTAG
>CAZQWZ010000045.1:0-14916 GCA_964596935.1 uncultured Roseivirgaceae bacterium | reverse complement strand
GTTTATTTATTGCAGAAAATCATAACAACAAATAGGATAAGAAGATTGCTGGCTATTTTATGTTTTATTTCGTAATGCTTTAAATCTAATTAAGGCTGCTACGCTTGCCTAATTCTATAACTTCCATATTTTGCATTTTGCCTTGGTTAATCTCAAGCCTAATAATGGTACGTACTTTATGAAACCCGTGCTTGCCAGCAGCACCAGGATTTACATATAGCATATTGTAATTTTTTTTATCGGCCATAACTTTAAGTATATGTGAGTGGCCACAAACCAACATGTTTGGTATTACTTCCTTTAACTTATCTGAAACAGCTTTATTATAACGAGGAGGGCTTCCTGCAATATGTGTAATTATTATGTTTACGCCTTCTCGTTTTATCATTTGAAACTCCGGAAAAACAGTTTTTACCTCATGGCTATCGATGTTGCCAAATACGCCAATAGTGGGTTTAAAAGCTGAAAGCTTATCAATAATATCCATTGACCCAACATCCCCAGCATGCCAAATTTCATCGCAGTCTTTAAAAAAATGCAGGATTCTGTCATCAAGCCAACCGTGGGTATCAGATAATATGCCAATCTTCATATACTACCTACTTTTTTTAGCAGCCTTTTCAAGCTCTTTTTGCTGCTTTATTTCTAAGTCTCTTGCTGCCTTATTGTCTTTAGCAATCTGCTTTATTTCTTTCCGATTGCTTTTAGCACCAATGCTACTAACAACCCCACTAAGGGCAGTTTTAGCTGCATAATCAATGGTTATACGGCCTACATCTCGTTCGTAATACATACCTCCTCTACGTCTAAGAAGCTTTATTTTTGAATTCTTCTTTTTAACCACAAAGGCATTGGCAAAAAAGGTTTTTAGCACTTTACCCATTCCTTTATTTTCTAAGGTCTTTTTGTTAATGGTTTCTACTTTTAGGTTATCGTATATAAAAGACATATCGCCTGTAGCATAAGTTTTATTGCCCGTTGCGTGAAGGTTGAGCGATGTTATGTTGCCACTGGTAACACTTACATGTGCAGTTGCTTCGAGTATATTATTAAATGCCTTGGCACTCATTTTACCAAGTCGTGCATCAAAAAAGAAGATGTTATTTTTATCTAGCATATCAAAATCAAACTCAGCATATAAACTGCCAGACCCCATTATTTTAGTATTTGCAACTACTTTTAACATAGGGTTATTAAGTAATCGTACACTATCGTTAGTAAAATTAGTTACTAAGCCATTGGTGTTTATAAACGATATTCCTCCTTCTTGTAAGCCTGTAGATTGAAGAGTTGTTTGAAAAATATCAATTTCTTTAATTTCAATAGTATCAACTTTTATAGGTGCTTTAATACCTTTAATTCGTTCTTGTAACATAGGCAAAACCCTACCAGTAGGGAAAGGAAGTTGCTTATCTTTAAAAAGATCGATGTAGCCCTCGGCTAGCGTTATTTTTTGGCACTTAAAAGTTTTGTTTTCGATTAGTTCAACGAAATTCATATTTTCGAGCTTTATTTTTTTAATTAGAATGTCTTTCCAATCAGCTTGATGACCAACATGGGTGCCGTATTCGTATTTAGAATACCTTGCTTTTAAGGTGAGGTTAGATACGTTGATTTCTGAATCTCCACTTGATACAAGCAGGGTATCAAAACCAATTGTATTTAAGCTATCTGGTAAATTAAAAGTAAAATTGTAGGTTCTAAACCTCGCATCTTTGGTATGCTTTGCTATATCAAATAAATGTCCTTTTCGTACCAATAAACTATCTAGCTCAATATCAAAATTTAAGTCAGCTAACAGGTGACTGGGTTGGTTTATTTTATTAAATTCAAATGTGGTATTTAAAAAATTTATATCATCAATTGTTATATCAAATGGCATTTTAGGCCTAGCCAATTTTGTGGCAGATTTGGTTTGTGTTGTATCGGTTTGTGTTAGTAAAACAAAATTGTTTCTTGTTGATATCTGCCCTATTAATATTTTACTATTAAGTAGTTGAGGAATATCAATACGATCAATGGCGATACCTGGGGATTTAATTTTTAGGGTGTTAGTGGGTAGATACGTTTGAAAATGAATTGAATCGGTCCATAGAAACCTGTGCTTTGTATTGAGATGTAATTTAGTAATGGATAAAGTATCGTTCAGTCCCTTTAAATAAATATCTATAAATTCAAAAACTCCTTTAAAATTGTTTACAGCATCGTATATGGTAGTTGCTGAGTCAATGCTATTATCTGTAATTATTCCTTTAATTGATTTAATATCCAGTGTATTATCGTTAGCTAGAAATATCGTGCTTTTTCCATCTATTATAAGTAGGGTATCAAATTCGACTTTGTTTAAGCCGCCATTCAAAATCAATTTATTTACATCAAGTGGCTGTTTTAAAGAATCAGCTTTATTGGATGAAACAATAAAATTGAAATTAGGTTTTAGTAGTTCAATTGTTCTAAACTGTAGTTCCTGATCAACTTCTAATTTGCTTTTATTAAAACCTTTGATTTTAAACTGTTCAATATCTAGTATTAAGTTTTTGGGTGCAGAGGAAAAGTGTAAGTTATTTACTGTAAACGTAGAGTCAATTTCAGAATAGTGGCCTTTGTTCCCATTTATCAACATACTATCAGTAGGATTTTTAAAGCTAAATTGACCCATATTTAAAACGGTGTTATTAAAGGTAATTACTGGCTTAGTAGTATTTTGTAACGAATCAATTTTTATGTTTTTAATATCTATACTTGCCTTATTAACCCATACTATTGATTTGCCCTGCTTAATATTAATGCTAGCATTTTTTATATTAAAATCTCTAATAGCAACTGAATTAAGTGAGTTCTTTTTAGGATTGTTGTTTTTTACAAAGGCCTTTCTTGTAAAGTCGTTTAGTAGCTCTAAGTGCCCTATAGAAAATGTATCGATAGATATTGATTGGTTTGCTAAGGCTTCAATATTAATTCCTTGCAACAGTACATCATTTAATTTGGCGTTGATATGGTTGAACGGGAGGGTAGAGCTATCAGGCTTTATTTCAGCCTTATCTATTAATACAGATAAAGTTTCATCAAAACTTAAATTATTAAATGAGGCTGTATGTCCAATATTTTTTAGTTCTATGCTTCCGTTTGATACTAGTAATTTATAATCCGAGGGAAGTTTTTTGTTTAACAGGCTTTCTGTAATACTACTCGATTTAAAATAGATGCCATTTAGCAGAGTTTGCTGGCTTATCCCATTCTCATACCGCCTTAATTTCATAGATCCATTATTGGTAATGAGGTGATTTATTGAGAACTTAAAATCACCTTTTTTAACAACTTTCTTAGATTTGGCAATTCTCATTGCTGGGAACTGCAGTATCGAACTATGAGGCTTATCTATTATGATAGAATCAATATCTAATTCATTATTAATCACTAGCTTTTCAGGATAAAAATGGGTTAGCGTTATGGCTTTTATGTTGGCATAAGTACTAAAGTTGGTATTTCTTGATTTAAGTGATTTATAAGAGTTTCTTCCTGAAATGGGCTTTAGACTTAATTTACGTACAACCGCTTTATTATTTAATCCTGTGTATATTATATGGTCTATTTTAGCAACGTGGATGCTATCTGGCAGCTCTTGCTCTATGCCTGAGGCACTAAATAGTAGAAGCTTAAAATTAGATATAGCTTTTCGTTCTTTCCAATCATTGGGGTTTATTGTATAATCAGAAACACTTATTGTAAAGTTATCAACTTTTGTTTTGCGCTCGGCTTCGTAATCAATAGAGCCATTAAAAATGTTGATTTTGTTTACTTTAAGTTGCTTAAAGTATTCGAATAATGAGTTATTGCTACTTGATGTTTTACTCTTCTTTTTCGAACTAAAATCATTCTTTTTAAATATCAAATTAGGCTCATCAAGCCTAATTTCATTAATCAGAAGCTCATTATTAGCAAATGCATTATCGAAATTAAATCCTAAAATTTGAAGTTTATTAATCGATAAATCAGAAACATTTCTTGAATCATCTTTAATAATATTTGCCACTTTAAGGCTATCTAAAACAAATGTAGAATCGGTAGTAGATAGCGAAAGTTTATTAAAATGAATGGTTTGGTTTATTTCTGGCAGGTTTACCTCTTGGTCAATTACTTCTAAATCGAAACTTTGTGCTCTCATTCCTTTAAGTAGAATAGATGGGCTAAGAGAATCTAACCTAAAGTTTTTAAGCATGGCTGTAAACTCTCCAATGTGAATAACATTTAGTTCTTCTTCGTTTTCAGCGTGAGTAGATATTTTAAACGAGCCTTTTTCAACTCTAAAACTATCTACCTCAAGTGCCGAAAAATAGGTATTAATAACATCTACAATGTCTTTTTTATTAGTATTGCTTGGTTCTTTTACTGCAGAGTTGTGTAAGCTTTTTACCAGACTAAATTGAGGGTTTATGGCCCCAATGTAACTTACGTATAATTTATCGTTGAATAGTAATGGCATTAACGAACGAAGTTTTACTACTATCAATGGAGTATTAATATGAAGTAAATTAGGTCTGCTTAGGAGGTATTCTTCTCTGGATATTACGGTTGTATCTAGTTCAATTTTTAAATTACTAATTCGTAATTCTTTAGAAATTATATCGAAACGTACTAAATCATAAGTGGTTTTGTAAACCCCACCGGTTGCCTCTTTCATCGAATTGATTAGCATATCGCCAATCGTATCAGAAACATAGTTTCGGATGGTTTGTTGGAAAATAATAAGCACAAACGCGATTATTAATCCAATATAAGGCAATGGCCTTTTTAAAGGATTAAAGAGAAACTTCCGCTTTTTATGTTTTATTTCTTCCGCCAAAAGACTGCTATATTGTTATTTTTCGAAAAGATAGGCAATAAAATAATCTCGTAGAAGCATTAATTTACATTAAATTTATAGTTATGGTGACTTACTTTAGTTTACTATAAATCAGCTGTTTAAATAATAGTTATTAATGCATTTGGAGGAAGAATTGGTAATTTTGATTATTATAACAGCCTATAAATTGGAGGTTTAATTATATATATATATTCCTTTAAAAAATTATAATAGATATAATAGTTATTTATATTGGTATTTTATTAAATTATTAATTCCTTTAAATGACTTGAAGTATTGATGCTTGGTATTACTAGAATAATTATCTTGCGTACTTAAAAATAATTAGCATATGGCTTTAACTCCTTCCACTATGCTTGAGCTAGAAACTCAAGCACCTGATTTTGAATTACCCGATGCAATTTCTGGTAACGTAATTAGTTTACCCGATTTTAGTTTAGGTAAACGAGGAACCCTAGTAATGTTTATTTGTAACCACTGCCCGTATGTAAAACATGTGCAACCCGAATTGGTTAAACTGGCAAATGACTACCTTGATAAAGATATAGCCATTATTGCAATTAGCTCAAACGATGTGGATAACTATCCTGAGGATAGCCCTGAACTTATGCTTGAAGAGGCTAAGAAGTGGAGCTACACATTTCCATATCTTTACGATAAATCACAAAAAGTAGCAAAAGCATACAAGGCTGCTTGCACTCCAGACTTTTATCTATTTGATCAAAATTTGGAATTAGTGTATAGAGGAGAACTAGATGGTTCGCGACCTGGAAATGATATCGAGTTATCTGGTAGCTCGTTACGAGATGCTTTAGATAGTTTGCTGGCAGGTATTCCAATAAGTGATACTCAAATACCCAGTGTAGGTTGTAATATAAAATGGATAGAATAGGTTAATATTGTACTTTACAAAAAAAGCAAAACATATTTAAATGAAAAAAATACTATTATCAGCAATATTAGTTTTGGCAATTGTGGTAACCTCAAGTGCTCAAATAGAATTGAATGTTTATGGAGGTTATGTGCCTGGTGCTAATACAGCATATTCATATAGTGGGTATCGTTTACGAATTGATGGCGGTGGCAACTTTGGGATTGGTATTGGCAAAACACTTCCTAATAAGATGACTGTTGAATTATCATATAATCATTTTGAATCTACGTTAAAACAAAGTGGTGGTTTATTTGTGGAAGTACCAGAGCAAGATATTACTGTTGAATATTATCAAATTGGCACTTTAAAACCGTTGATGGAAGGAGAAACATTTATCCCTTATGGTTTATTCTCATTAGGTGCTTCTCGTTTTGCTGCAGAAAAAGCCTCACAAGATCATTGGAGGTTTGCCATTAATGCTGGTTTAGGAATGAAATACTTTTTTACTGATAAGGTAGGTATAAGACTGCAAGCAAGAATATTAATGCCATTGTATTTTCAAGGTGCAGGCTTTGGCTGTAGTATTGGTACTGGCGGTTCTAGTTGCGGAACAGGTATTGGTATGGGGTCTGAAATTTTGCAAGCTGATTTTACTGGTGGTGTTGTGCTAAAGTTGGGTAGCTAGCTTTAGAAGAAAATAAAAAATAAAGAGGCTGCTTTTATAGAAAAGCAGCCTCTGTTAATTTTATGCGATCTGCATTGTTTATATTCTAGCTTGGAACGTATAGAGTTCATAATATCTTCCTTCTTTGGCAATCAGTTCATCGTGGTTTCCTCTTTCCACAATTTTGCCTTTTTCTATTACCAATATTTGATCTGCTTTACGAATGGTGCTTAATCTGTGAGCAATTACCAAGGTGGTTCTTCCTTTTAATAAGGTATCCAAACTTTCTTGAATATAAGCTTCCGATTCGGTATCTAAACTAGAGGTGGCTTCGTCTAAAATTAATATTTTAGGGTTTGATAAAATAGCTCTGGCAATTGCTAGCCTTTGCCTTTGTCCACCAGAAAGTTTTACGCCACGCTCGCCAATCAATGTGTCTAATCCGTCTTTAAACCTTTCTGAAAACTCACTTACATAAGCGTGTTTAACAGCATGTTGTATTTCCTCTTCGGTGGCATTGGGTTTTGAGAATAATATATTTTCCTTAATGGTGCCTTCAAATAGAAAGTCATCTTGTAGCACAACACCCAAATATTTTCTATACGATTTTAGGCTAATCTCTTTTAAATCAATGCCATCAATTAAAATTTGACCAGCATTAGGGTTAATAAAACTTGAGGCCAAACTTGCAATGGTACTTTTGCCAGAACCAGAAGTGCCAACTAGTGCGATGGTTTCACCAGCTTTGGCGGTAAATGAAACATTTTGAATTACAGGCGTTTTTTCATCGTAAGCGAACTCTACATTTTTAAATTCTATGTTTCCATTTATTGAGTTTAATTGCTTGGTTCTTGTGTTATCATCTTCTTCAGTTGGCGTATCTAATATTTCTTCCATACGATCTAAGCCAGCAAAGGCTTCGGTCATTTGGCTGCCAATATTACCCATTTGTACTATGGGTGCAACAAGGAAACCAAGGTATAAAGTAAACGCAAAGAAATCTCCGATAGTCATAGCTCCTTGAGCAATTTGGTTGCCACCAACACCCATTATAATTATAGTTGCTACACCGAGTAATAGGGCAGAGCTACTTGTAACTAATGCGGTAGATGTTAAAGATTTTTTTACATTATTATACAAGTCAAGCACACCATTTTTAAATACACCAACTTCGTATTCTTCTGCATTAAATCCTTTGATTACACGTACGCCACCTAAAGATTCTGTTAGTCGCCCTGTAACTCGAGCGTTTATTACACTTCGCTCTCTAAAAATAGGCCTTATAAATCCAAATGCCTTTACAGCTATAAATCCAAATACAACCATGGGTAACAATACATATAAAGTCATAAGTGCATTCATATTTACCAATATGATAAACGATAAAATGGAAGTGAGCAACCCTCCTAATAGTTGCACAAAGCCAGTGCCTACCAAATTTCTAACGCCTTCCACATCCGACATTATTCTTGATACCAACGCTCCCGATTTATTATTATCAAAAAAGCTAATTGGAAGCTTAATGATATGCTGTTGAACTTTAGACCTTAACTCTGCAATAAGATGTTGGGCTTCAACACTTAAAAGGCGGGTTAATCCAAAGGATGTTATTGATTGTATTAACACTGCTACTCCTAATCCTAAAAGCAGTGTTGGCATTAAAGTATAATTACTAGGAGTTATGATATCATCAATTAAATATTTAGGAGCATAAGGCAAAACTAAACTAGCAAGCCTATTAATAACTATAATACCTAGCCCTGCCAACAAAATCCACTTTCTTGGCAATATGATATTTTTAAATACATAGTTAACATTGCCTAATTTTTTCTTTTTCTCCTTTGTCATAACTAATGGTCGAATTCAGTTAAAAAATATTTTAAATAATAAAGATGATTATAATAGCAGAATTATATTTGCCAAAACTTTAACATTTGGTTAGATGCGTGTAATTGCTTTGCTATTGATTATTGCCCTAGTGGGTTGCCAAAAACAGCCTCATAGTAAAGAGTATATCTATACGCTTAAAGATGATCAACTTTCTTTACAAAGTAAAATTAACATTTTGCGGAAGTCAACCTCTGTAAATGATGCTGAATTGCTCGTGTCAATTGCATTATTGTATGCTCAAAATAGTAATTGGAACGAAGCAAGCTTTTCTATATCAGAAGCTATAAAACGTAATCCATTGAACGCATCGTATCATTTATACTTGGCTAATTATAATGCCGAATTAGGATATAATATTGAAGCTTATAATGAAGCTAAAATTGCGCTTGAATTAGGAACCTATGATAAAAAGTTAGAAGCATTGATCGCTAGAATGTCTATTGAAACATCGGATACTGTTAGTGCGGGTAATTTTGTTGCAAAATATTATATAAACAATAGAGATGACATAGAAGCACAGCTGCTAATGGCTCGTTTATATTTTATGCAAAGCCAATATTCAAATGCAGTAAAACTTATTAATCAAGTGTTAAAGGAAGATTCGTTAAATCTTAAAGGTTTAGAGGTTGCCTATAAAACCTATTTAAAACTGGATAGTGTAGCGTTAGCTATTAATTATGGCAATAAGTTACTGGCAATTGATTCTACCAATGCGCTTTATTATTATCAATTGGCTGAATTGTATTATTTGAAAAGCAACGTAAACAAAGCAGCAAACTATTTTGCTAAATCTTACCAATATCAAGTACAAGTAAAAGCGCTACAATTAGCCCTGAGAAATTATACTGAATTGGTGATGTATGATAGTGTTATTTTTTACTCTGATGCTAGTTTTGCAGGAATAAATTACCAAAATTATGAAGTGCTTTTAAATCGTGCTAGGGCATTTGATAAAAGATATAAATATGATGAATCCTACTTGGCTTATACTAAGTTATTAAAAATGGATTCAACCGATTCAGTTGTTAATGCAGAACAGCAAATCGTTCAAAGAAAAATTGCATATTTGCAGCGCAAAAAAAGAGAACAAAAGCAATTGGTAGATAGTTTGGCCAGTGCTATTCCAAAAATAAATTTTTAATAGTATGAGTAAGGTTAAAATTACTTTACCAGATGGCTCGGTTAAAGAGTTTGATAAAGGAGTTACAAGTCATCAAGTAGCGCTTAGCATAAGCGAAGGCTTAGCACGTAATGTGCTTTCGGCAAAAGTAAATGGAGAAGTGTGGGATTCTTCGAGGGCAATTGATACAGATGCATCGGTTCAATTATTAACTTGGAATGATGATGACGGTAAAGCTACATTTTGGCATTCATCTGCACATATAATGGCAGAAGCATTGGAAGCATTGTATCCGGGTGTAAAGTTAGGAATTGGGCCAGCAATTGAAAATGGCTTTTATTACGATGTCGATTTTGGCGACTTAGAATTTGATGGAAGTGAGTTAGCGAAGGTTGAAAAGAAAATGCTTGAACTTGCTCGAGAAAAAAACGAATTTGTTAGAACAGAAATTTCAAAAACTGATGCAATCTCTTATTTTGAGGAAAAGGGAGATGAATATAAGCTAGAACTTTTAGAAGGGCTGGAAGATGGAACCATTACTTTTTATCAACAAGGAAACTTTACAGATTTATGTAGAGGGCCACATATTCCTCAAACAGGAGTTATTAAAGCAATAAAACTTCTAAATATTGCAGGTGCCTATTGGCGTGGCGATGTTGAAAGAAAACAATTAACACGTATTTATGGCATTACATTTCCTAAACAAAAAGAGCTTACAGAATACCTTCATTTATTAGAGGAAGCTAAAAAACGAGACCACCGAAAACTAGGGAAAGAACTAGAGTTATTTGCCTTTTCCGAAAAAGTAGGATTAGGTTTGCCTCTTTGGTTGCCTAAAGGTACTATGCTAAGAGAGCGACTCGAAGGATTTTTGCGTAAAGCACAAGTAAAGGCAGGGTACGATCCTGTAATAACACCACATATAGGTAGCAAGCAATTGTACATTACTTCTGGCCATTACGAAAAGTATGGAGCAGATTCCTTTCAGCCCATAAAAACACCACACGAAGGAGAGGAGTTTTTGTTAAAACCAATGAATTGCCCTCACCACTGCGAGATTTATAAAACTAAACCACGTTCTTATAAAGATTTACCTATCAGGTATGCTGAGTTTGGCACAGTTTATAGATATGAGCAACATGGTGAGTTGCATGGGTTAACTCGCGTTCGAGGATTTACTCAGGATGATGCGCATATATTCTGTCGCCCAGATCAAGTTCTTGAAGAGTTTGAAAAAGTTATTGACCTAGTTAAGTATGTGTTTGAGGCACTCGGATTTACTGAGTACACCGCTCAAGTCTCATTACGAGACCCAGAAAACAAATCTAAGTATATTGGAGAGGGCGAATTATGGGATAAAGCTGAAAGAGAGATACAAGAAGCTGCTGATAATAAAGGATTAAAAACAGTTGTTGAACTTGGTGAAGCCGCTTTTTATGGCCCTAAGCTCGATTTTATGGTAAAAGATGCGCTAGGGCGTAAATGGCAATTGGGTACTATTCAAGTAGATTATCAATTGCCACAAAGGTTTGAGCTAGAATATGTGGGTTCTGATAATCAAAAACACCGACCTGTGATGATTCATCGAGCACCTTTTGGTTCGTTAGAAAGATTTATTGCTGTTTTAACCGAGCATTGTGCTGGTAATTTTCCATTGTGGTTAACACCCGATCAGGTGGCAGTACTACCCATCTCAGAAAAATATGCTGATTATGCCAAAACTGTTTTTGAAAATCTTAAAGAGAAAGACATAAGAGGATTTTTAGATAATAGAGATGAGAAAATTGGTAGAAAAATTAGAGATGCAGAAGTTAAAAAGGTTCCTTTTATGATTATAGTAGGAGAAAAGGAGCAAAATGAAAATAAAATTTCAATCAGAAGGCACGGAGAAGGCGATTTAGGAGCAATGGAGCTAGATTCTTTCGTATCTTTATTTAAGAAAGAAGCTGCTGTATAAATTATAGCATTTAATTGTTGCAAGCCGCTTTTATTTACAGATTTATGCGATATTTGCAACTTATTTTGAAACAATAATTAAGGAGGTCACAATTAGCAAACAGAGATTTAGAGGGAGAAGACCATACGTAGCCCGTGTCGAAGAGCCCTATAAGATTAATGATTTAATCAGAGCGCAACATGTTAGAGTTGTTGGAGAAAACATTGAAGTTGGTGTATATGCCATAGCTGAGGCGTTAAGCATGGCTAAAGCAGAAGGACTTGATTTAGTTGAAATTTCTCCAAAAGCCGAACCTCCTGTTTGTAAAGTAATTGATTACTCTAAGTTTAAATACGAGCAGAAAAAGAAGCAAAAGGAAATTAAAGCGAAAGCTCAAAAAACGGTAATTAAAGAAATACGTTTTGGGCCTAACACAGATGATCATGATTTTAATTTTAAATTAAATCATGCGATTAAGTTTCTTAAAGAAGGAGCAAAAGTTAGAGCCTATGTTCATTTTTATGGTCGTACCATTGTTTTTAAAGAAAGAGGAGAAATTTTATTATTAAAATTTGCTCAGGCTTTAGAAGAGTACGGTAAAGTAGAGCAATTGCCGAAATTGGAGCGTAAAAGGATGTATGTTATTCTTGCTTCAAAAGCTAAAAAGTAAAACGAATATAGTTATATAAATAAAGTAGAAATGCCAAAAGTAAAAACTAAATCTGGAGCTAAAAAGCGTTTCAAACTTACAGGAACTGGTAAAATTAAAAGAAAGCATGCTTTCAAAAGCCATATTCTTACTAAGAAAGAAACAAAGCAAAAGAGAAATCTTACAAAAACTGGGCTAGTGCACAAGAGTGATGTAAGTAATGTTAAAGCAATGCTTAACATTTAGGTTTACTTTAGTTTATCTAAAGTTTAACCAGAGTATTGGCTTTAAGCGTTAAAAATTAACCGCCAATTATCAAAAAAACTAATTAATTATGCCAAGAAGTGTAAACGTTGTAGCTGCAAGAGCTAGAAGAAAAAGGATAATGAAGGCTGCCAAAGGTTATTGGGGGCGTAGAAGTAATGTATGGACTGTAGCAAAAAATGCAGTTGAAAAAGGATGGGGATATGCCTACAGAGATAGAAAAGTTAAGAAACGTGATTTTAGAAAAATTTGGATTCAGCGAATTAATGCGGGAGCTAGAGAAGAAGGAATGAGCTATTCTGTTTTTATGGGTAAAGTTAAAAATGCAAACATTGAGCTTAATCGTAAGGTTTTAGCAGATTTAGCAATGAACCATAACGATGCTTTTAAAGCAATCGTAAAGAAACTTAAATAATACAATAAACTTAACTATATTCGAAGCCTTTGATTCGCTAGCTAGCGGATTAAAGGCTTTTTTTATTACTTTTAGGGGAGAAGCAATCTTATGATAAATCATTTAAAGTACTATTTAATACTTACCCTATTTTTATTAAGTATTACATTCTCGGCTTTCGCTCAATATAATCAATCCTTAGAAGATTATGTTATTGAAGTATGGTCAGCAGAGGAGGGCTTACCCTCAAATAATTTACGACATATTACTAAAGACCACGATGGGTTTTTATGGATTTCTACTTTTAATGGGTTAGTTAGATTCGATGGAAATCAGTTTAAAAACTTTACAATCGATAATGTACCTCTATTATCCACAAGTGTATTTCATTCGGTTTTAGCATATGAAGAAGGTAAAATGTATATATCTACACAATCAAATGGGCTGTTACATTATAAAAACGGCAAATTTTCTAAAATAATTGATGCTGAAAGTTTACCAAAATCCATACAAACATCATTTTTAGATGCTTCGGGCAGGCTTTGGATAGGCACAAGAAATGCAGGAGTCTATTATTTTAAAGATGATAAAATATCTCGATTTTCAATTCCTTCTTTCGATAATCAAAGTATTATGAGTTTTACACAAGATAGCCAAAATAATATTTGGATAGCTACTGAAGGGGCTGGTGTGGCAAGGGTAAGAGGTAATAATGTAAAAATTTTTACAACAAAAGAAGGCTTAGTTTCTAACATCGTAAATGCTGTTTATTATCACGATGGGCATATACATGCAGGCACAGAAAAAGGATTGTCAACCTTTATTAATAAAAAATGGATAACAGATGCTCGATTTAGTAAAATAAATATCAATTATATTGCCGAAGATAAACACAGTAATTTATGGTTTGCTACTGGTATTGGCTTAGCAAGAGTTAGTCATTCAAATGTTTTTGAATTTATAGATGAACAAGATGGGCTTCCTTCTCGGCAAGTATCATCTATAGCGTTTGATAATGAAAATAATATTTGGTTAACTACTAAACAGGGAGGACTTGTTCAGCTCAAACTAAGTAATTTTAAAAATATAACTCCCGCAAAAGGGCTTAGCTACAAAGTAGTTAATGTAATTGAAGAAGATGCAAATGGGGTTGTTTATGTTGGTTCTGATAATGGAGATATTGATGTTATTACAAATGGCCAGATAAGTAAACTTACTCTAAAAAAGGATCTTACGAATATATCTGTTAAGGATATATTCGCAGATGAAGACGGAACTTTATGGTTAGCAACCTATGATGGAGTTATTAAGAAAAATGGAAGCATTGAAGAATATCTTACTGTTGAAGATGGAATGCTATCTAATAAAACAAGAAGAATTTATAAAGATGGTAATGGTATAATTTGGGTAGGTTCAAGGAATGGGGGATTAAACAAAATACATAAAGATGGCAGAATAGAATCTATTTCAGTTAAAGATGGGTTAGGCTCTGATTTTGTTTTTAGTATGGATGAAACACCCGATGGTAGAATTTTAGTGGGCACAGCAAATGGTGGTTTAAATATTATTTATAAAGATGGAAGAATTGATATTCTAAAGCCCGATTCAACCTTAACAGGGTTCTCTATATTTAATATTTACATAGAAAATAATGATAGATTTTGGTTGGCAACTAATGTAGGTCTTTATTGTTATCAAAATAACAAATTCACACTTTTAGGACTTAAAAACGGGCTTTATGTTGAAAGCGTATTTGACATTAAGGAAGATAAAAATGGTTATTTATGGGCTAGTTCAATTCTAGGTATGGTAAGAGTTAATAAAAGTGAAGTTTTAGATTTCATCGATGGAAAAATTGATCATATTAATTCAAGTATTTTAGATAAATCTGATGGAATGGTATCGCGAGAGTGTATAGGCGCAACTCGGTTACTGAAAACGCGAGATGGTAGAATATGGATTCCTACCATAAAAGGAATTTCTATTCTAGACCCTCAAAAATTGATAGTAAATACAAAGGTTCCTTCTGTTTTTATAGAAGATATTATTGTGGATGACTTAAAAGTAGAGAGGAATAATGATGGTAAAGTTGTTATTGAACCAGGACATAGAAATTATACAATTAACTATACTTCGTTAAGTATGTATTCACCTAAAAAAGTGCTTTTTAAGTATAAAATGGAAGGTTTTGATAAAGAATGGATCGAAATAGGAGCAGAGAGGCAAGCTAAATACACAAACTTGCCTTATGGTGATTATAC
>CAZQWZ010000044.1:0-14959 GCA_964596935.1 uncultured Roseivirgaceae bacterium | reverse complement strand
TACGAATACTTTGCTCTTTATTAGTTCCTTTATCTTTAGAAGTAACGTGCATAATACCATTGGCATCAATATCAAAAGTTACTTCAATTTGAGGCACACCACGTTGTGCTGGCGGAATTCCATCTAAATGAAATTTACCCAGGCTACGGTTATCTTTCGCCAAAGGTCGCTCACCTTGAACAACATGTATTTCTACCGAAGGCTGGTTATCAGCTGCCGTTGAGAATGTCTCCGATTTTTTAGTTGGAATAGTAGTGTTAGCTTCTATCAACTTCGTCATCACACCACCCATAGTTTCAATACCTAAACTAAGAGGCGTAACATCTAATAATAATACATCCTTTACTTCACCTGTAAGAACACCTCCTTGAATAGCTGCGCCAATGGCAACTACTTCATCAGGGTTAACACCTTTTGAAGGTTTTTTTCCAAAGAACGCTTCAACCTCTTCCTGAATTTTAGGAATACGAGTTGAACCACCTACAAGAATTACTTCATCAATATCCGATGTGCTAAGACCCGCATCTTTCAATGCTTTTTTAACAGGTATCATTGAACGCTTAACCAATTTATCGGCTAATTGCTCAAATTTTGCTCGGCTTAACGAACGAACCAAGTGTTTTGGTACGCCATCAACAGGCATAATATAAGGCAAATTGATTTCGGTACTTGCAGAACTAGAAAGTTCAATCTTCGCTTTTTCGGCCGCTTCTTTTAAACGTTGAAGTGCCATCGGATCTTTTCTAAGATCAATGTTTTCGTCCGATAAAAATTCTTCTGCCAACCAGTTAATAATAACTTGGTCAAAATCATCTCCTCCTAAATGCACATCGCCATTCGTTGAAAGCACTTCAAAAACGCCATCTCCTAATTCAAGAACAGAAATATCGAATGTTCCGCCACCAAGATCAAACACGGCAATTTTCATGTCTGCGTTTTTCTTATCTAACCCATAAGCCAATGCTGCAGCCGTAGGCTCATTTATAATACGCTTAACTTCTAAGCCAGCAATTTGGCCAGCTTCTTTAGTAGCTTGTCGCTCCGCATCGTTAAAATAAGCAGGCACTGTAATTACAGCATCTGTTACGGTTGTTCCTAAGTAATCTTCAGCGGTTGACTTCATTTTTTGAAGAATCATTGCAGAGATTTCTTGCGGAGTGTATTGACGATCGCCAATTTTAACTCTTACTGTATCGTTATTGCCTTTTTCGAGTGTATAAGCAACTGTTTTTAGCTCTTCGCCAACTTCAGCATACTTTTTACCCATAAAACGTTTGGCAGAACTTACCGTATTTGTTGGATTAGTTATCGCCTGCCTTTTTGCAGGATCACCCACTTTACGTTCACCTTTACCAGCATCTAAAAAACCAACAATCGAAGGAGTAGTTCTTTTACCTTCGCTATTTGGTATAACCACAGGTTCGTTACCTTCCATAACGGCAACGCACGAGTTAGTTGTACCTAAGTCAATTCCAATTATCTTTCCCATAATATATAAATTATAATATCTATTTCTATTTTGTGAAATGCATATAACAATGGTTATGCCAACCAATATGTTCTTATTTATTAGTGACAGAATGACAGAAATATGACATCCGATCTTTAATTATAGATGACTTAGGGTCAGAATACTTAACCGTATCTATTAATTATTTGTTAACATGGCCAAGAGAAGCAAATCATATTTATCTTCTCTTACTATTGCCTTAGCTTTGCAGCTTGATAAGAAAAAAACTAAATGTGATTGATTTTATTATTAAAAGCAGCAGAATAATAAATGAGATAACGCCTATGTAATCTCCATGTTTAGCATAAAAAGTTAATGAGTCATTTTTATTAATTACCCCATTAATGATTTCAAAATTCTTTTTATTAGAGAGCCTTCTAATTGCTCCTTTTGAATCAATAATAGCTGAATATCCCATATTTGATGACCTTGCTATATCTTTTCGTAATTCAATAGCCCTCAGTTTTGAAATATTAAAGTACTGTTCAACCCCAACCGAGTTATTTAAAAATGCTTCATTAGAAAACATAAAAATTGCACTAGGTGTTGGCTTTACCTGAGAGTTCAAATAATAACCATAAATAGATTCGTAACATATTGCCAGTATTGGATTAAAATTTAACTGCTTATTATAAAATTGTTGAGTTGGAGTATTTGCTTTGCTATATTCTTCGGAGTAAATATTTAAAAAGCCAAACCCATAAGGAGTACGCTCCTGAAAAGGAATGTATTTATTTTTTACATAAATACTTTTAAGACCTTCGTAATTTATTTCTACAATTGCATTATACTTTTTTTGCTGCTCATGGTATCCTTTATACCTTTTCCCATCATATAATTCTAGCCCTAAAATTACACTGGTTTTAGGAGGATGATATTTCTTCAAATAATTCTGAATAAGCTTAACTTCAAACGAAGTTTTAATACCTGATAACCAAATTGAATCATTCAAAGTTAGCTCTGGTAAAAGAATATAATCAATACCTTTTGGAACTTCATTTCTAAATTTAGTAGTCAAATATTTTATCCTTTTAAAGTTAGAGTAAAATGTTGTATCTCCTTTTGCAAATCCTATTTGAACAAGACTTACACCTAACTGATTATTGCCTTTTACTTCATTGTTATTAGTAAGCATATATGTAAAAAACAATGGAACTACTATTGATATTGCCAAGAAGAAAAGGTGCTTGTTTTTAAATGAATGATTTATGTATAAGTAAATTAGATATCCAACTACTAAAAGCCATAATGTACCACCTAAAACACCAGTAAATTCATACCATTGCACTACTTGTGGGTAATGTCCAAATATGTGCCCAAAAGTTAACCATGGCCAACTCAAAGCCCAATGAAAGTGGATGTATTCAAATACTAACCAAATTAGAATAAAATGGAAATACTTGAAATTAGCGTAACGTCTTCCCACATACCATAAAAAAAATGGGAGTGTCATAACTACTGAATTAGCTACAAACACCAAAATTGCCTTGCTGCTATAACTAGTATTAAGTAACCAACCGGTAGCTATGCTATTAAATGTTAACATTAAGAAAAAGCTAACTATTGTTGCCAATATAATTTTAAGCTTTTTCAATTCATTTAGCAGCGAAAAAAGTGAGAAGGTAAAAACAAACCCCACTACCCAAATAAATTGACCCCATATTAAATAAGCGGACAACAAAAAAAGCAGAGCATACAGCCCTGCTTTTAATACCTTTAATTGTCGCATTTTATCTATTGCATCACAGTTGCACTTGCAGCTATTGAAGTTACACCGCCAACTTTATAAACTTCGCCACCCGAAATAGGAAGCAGTTCGATATTACCACGTGCAATGGTAATATTTATATTAGCACCCACAGGTAATAAATTTAACATTTCTTGAGTAATAACAACAGATCCACCGTCTGGCACAATAAACCCATCAATTATATCGTCTGGATATTGCTCTGCAATAACTTGCGAAGTTTGAAAGAGTGAAGCATATTCAAACCTTATAATTAAACCATTTGCATTTTCTCCATCCCCATTCCATTCAATTACATCTCCAACTTTTAATCTATCTATTTGATTAGCAATAGTTAACAATTCAGGAATATATAAATCTGTTTGCATTATTTGTTTCCTGGCAACTGGGTCTTGTACTTCAATAGCTACTTTTGTTCCAAACAAGGATGCAATTTTTTCAGTATCTTCATTTTCAAGAAAGTTATTTTCACTATTTTGTTCTAAACTTATACTACCCACGCTCACGGTTGGCAAATTTTCTTTGTCCTTAAAATAGGCTTTAATAGAATTATTTCTTGAACCTTCTTGTGAGCCTATACCAGTAAAGCTTTGAATAATAATATCAGCATCGGCTTCTTGTACCAACAAATTATAAAAATCTTCAAAAGTTGGAAGCTCTTCTACAATTATTTCCTTTTCTACTGTTTCTGGTTGGCAAGCTATTGACAAAGCAAGTAACAATATTCCGAATATATTTTTTAATTTTTCCATAATTTTCATTTTTAGCATCCTATAGTTGCAATGTACTCTAAATTAGCACTATAGCTTGTTTGTTCTTGATTATAAAACTCATTGAAATAATAATAAGAGTTTCCATAACCCTCTACATTAGAGTCATAGTCACCACACCTTTCATAAAAATTTACTCTAATTGTATAGCTTGTAAACGTTGGAACTTTAATTTCCATTGTTCTTGATTGTACATTCCACCATAAAGTTCTCTTATAATCACTACACTTTCCTCCAGTAACAATAACTGAACAATAAAAAGTTGAACCAAGACGGGCCTTAAATAAAGTGCGCTCTCCAATAATAAAATTTGGATCAGAATAGTATGCTGGGATTCTAGGATGTGTTCTGCCACTATAACTAGAAGGAAACTCCAATGTAATTGTTGCACTAGCTTCCCTTACGACACAATCTAAAGAAGGGGGTGAGTCTTTTTTTCCACCTCCTCCACTTGAGCCTCCTCCAGCATTCGCAATTGATATTGGCGAAAACAGTGAAAGAAAAAATAAGGAAACAATCAAATAGTTTTTCATAGATTATTTGTTTATATATTCCAATTATATATATATGCATATATCCAAATTTTTAATACTTTTTTACTTAATAAAATAAACATCCCATCTCTTAATATTGCCTTAGCTTTGCAGCTTGATAATTGATTAATGAGCTTACAAGAAGAAATAAATAAACGCAGGACTTTTGGAATTATATCTCACCCTGATGCTGGCAAAACCACATTAACAGAGAAACTATTGCTTTTTGGTGGTGCTATTCAAAAAGCAGGGGCTGTAAAATCCAATAAAATTACCGACCACGCTAAGTCGGATTTTATGGAGATTGAAAAGCAACGTGGTATATCTGTTGCCACATCCGTAATGGGTTTTAATTATAGAGATGTAAAAATCAACTTGCTAGATACGCCCGGTCACCAAGATTTTGCCGAAGATACCTACCGCACACTTACCGCAGTGGATAGTGTAATTATGGTAATTGATTGTGTAAAAGGCGTTGAGATACAAACTAAAAAGTTAATGGAAGTTTGTAGAATGCGCGATACACCAGTTATTGTATTCATCAACAAAATGGATAGAGAAGGCCGAGACCCTTTTGAGCTGCTAGATGAAATTGAAGAAAAGTTAAAAATAAATGTAAGGCCTTTAAGTTGGCCCATAGGAATGGGAAAACGCTTTAAAGGTGTTTACAGCATTTATGAAAAAGCACTTCACCTTTTTGAGCCTAGTAAAAGAACCTTAGGTGAGGGCGTTAGTATTAAAGATTTAAACGACCCTATTTTAGATGAAAAAATTGGCGAAACTGATGCTGATTTAATACGAGAAGAAGTTGAATTGGTAGATGGTGTTTATCCTGAGCTAAATCATCAAGATTACCTAGATGGCAAAGTTGCACCTGTGTTTTTTGGTAGTGCGGTTAATAATTTCGGGGTTCGTGAATTACTCGATTGCTTTATTGATATAGCTCCTGACCCAAAGCCAAGAGCGACTGATATTAGAATTATTGACCCAATTGAAGAAAAAATGTCGGGCTTTATTTTTAAAATTCATGCCAATATGGACCCTAAGCATCGTAACCGAATTGCTTTTTTAAGGGTGTGCTCAGGCATGTTCGAGCGTAAAAAAAATTACTACCATGTAAGGCATGATAAGAGCTTCCGATTTTCGAATGTTACTGCTTTTATGGCTCAAGATAAGGAGGTTATTGATTTTGCCTACCCTGGCGATATTATTGGCTTATATGATACCGGAAACATGAAAATTGGCGACACCCTTACCGAGGGTGAAAAAGGTTCTTATAAAGGCATTCCAAGCTTTTCGCCCGAAATTTTTAAAGAAGTAGTTAACCTCGATGCAATGAAAAGCAAGCAACTTGACAAAGGCTTGCGACAATTAATGGATGAAGGAGTTGCCCAGCTTTTTACCTATGATTTAGGCAGCAGGCGAGTAGTTGGTACTGTTGGGGCATTGCAGTTTGAAGTGATTCAATACCGCCTAAAACACGAATATGGTGCCACCGTACGATTTGCACCTGTAAACTTGCACAAAGCTTGCTGGATCGAAAGTTCTGATGCTAAAAAACTAAAAGAATTTGTTGCCTCGAAACAACGACATATTGCCAAAGATAAAGATGGAAAACTCGTTTTTATGGCAGAAAATAAATCTTGGATGCAAATGGTGGAGCAAAATTTTACAGAAATTAACTTCCATTTTATATCGGAATTTTAAAACCAACACAATGAAAGCTATCATACTTCTATTTTTTGCAGCACTAACTTTTGGAGCAAGTTTTAACGCTTACGCTCAAAATGCGAATGAAATCGAAATTAGAACAAATTTCTTTGGTAGTAAATTTTATAAAGGAGATGCCATTATTAGTGTAAATCAAGTATTGGAAGAAATGGCACCAAATGAATCGGTTTATAACTTAATGATAAGCGCAAAAAAAGACTACCTTTTTACACAAATACTAACCGCATCAGGAGGTTTTATGATTGGCTGGCCAGTAGGCACAGCCATTAGTGGAGGCGAACCCAACTGGGCAATGGCTGGTATTGGTGCTGGCATTATTGCTATTTCAATTCCTATTTCATCCAATTTTAAGAAAAAAGCACATTCAGCCATAAAGCAACATAATACCATTATAACTGCATCTAGAAGTTATCATTTAAAACCTATGTATAGTGTTGGATTTGGTAAGGAAGGCTTTAACATACAAATGAATTTTTAGATGAAGCTCTACCAAAAACTATTTGCTAATTTTTACGATGTGTTTATGCACGATTTCGAAAAAAGGCTTTATAAAAGACGTAAAGAACTTTTATCGAATTTAGGAGGCAATGTGTTAGGAGTAGGCGAAGGAACTGGAGTAAATTTTCAGTTTTACCCTGATAGCACAAATGTTTTTTCAGTAGATCCATCCAAGCATATGCTTGCAAAGGCTAGACTAAAAGCAGCAGGAAAAGGTAATATTACTTTTTATAATTACGGAATAAACGACCAAGAGCTAGACCAACACCTTGCACCGAAAAGTATGGATGCCATTGTTTGCACGCTTGTACTGTGTACAATTCCAAACCCAACGTTAGCCCTAGAAAACTTTAAAAGATGGCTAAAACCCAATGGTAAACTAATTATAATGGAGCATATCCATGCCGATAGACCCATCAACAAGGCTCTGCAAAATATAGTAAACCCTGCTTGGAAAGCCTTTGGCGATGGCTGCAACCTTAATAGAAATACAGATCAGTTAATTAAAGATGCTGGTTTTAAACCTGTACACGAAGAGTATTTTAAACGAACTTTAAGGTTTTACTCTGGCGTATTTAAATTATAGAACATTGGAAAAAAGAGACAAACGATCATTTTACGTGCTTTACGAAGACAATCATTTACTGATTGTAAACAAAGCAGCGGGTGTACTTGTACAAGGAGACCACACCAAAGACAAACCCTTGGTGGAACTTTGCAGAGAGTATGTTAAGGACAAATACAACAAGCCCGGCAATGTGTTTATGGGGCTTGTTCATAGGCTCGATCGGCCTGTTAGTGGCATTGTGGTATTAGCCAAAACTTCCAAAGCTTTGGAAAGAATGAGTAAGCTTTTCCACGACAGAAAAGTACAAAAAACCTATTGGGCTATTACCAAATATAAACCTAAGCAAGTTAAAAAGTTTAGAGACCAAGCCACGCTTACCCATTGGCTTAAAAAGGATGGCACTAAAAATATGGTTACCGCCTATAACGAAGAAACAGAGGGTGCGCAAAAAGCAGATCTAAGTTTTAGAGTACTTGGTAAACAAAATGATCATTTTTTATTGGAGATAAAGCCTAAGACTGGAAGGCCACACCAAATTAGAGCGCAATTAGGAGCTATTAAAACTCCTATAAAAGGAGATTTAAAATATGGATTTAGCTCACCCAATGTTGATAAATCTATTAATTTACATGCACGTAAATTATATTTTCAACACCCTGTAAAAAAAGAGCCTATAGAAATTACTGCTCCATTACCAGAAACCGATTTTTGGGAACAGTTTTTAAGTTTAGAGCAGATTAAATTGAAAGACAAAGACATAGACACTCGGTATTAGAATATATACAAGATGATTGCCCAAACACCAAAACCTCCTTACTACGCTGTTATTTTTAGTTCTATAAGAACAGAAGGGGATAATGGCTATGCCAAAATGAGTGACAAAATGGTTAATTTAGCTTCTAAACAGGATGGATTTCTTGGAGTTGAATCTGTAAAGGAAGAACTCGGTATAACTGTTTCGTATTGGAAGGATTTAGCTTCTATAAAAAATTGGAAAGACAATGCCGAGCACAGTGTAGCACAAGCAAAAGGAAAAACCGATTGGTATAAAGCCTTTAAAATTCGTATTGCTAAAGTAGAAAGAGATTATGGTTTTAACTTATAAAAAATCGACCCTTGAATAGGTTTCTATTTACATATTTAACTATTTCTCTATTAACCATTAGGTTGGCTTATGCTCAAAAAACTGATACGGTAACCTTATATAATGGCGATAGAATTACGTGTGAAGTTATAAGTTTATCGAAAGGCAAGCTTTCCGTTAAAACTTCGGATATGAGTAAATTGAGCATAAAATGGGCTCGAATCGCCTATTTAGAAACGCTACATAAGTACGAAATAACATTGGACGATCATAGTGTTTATTTTGGAAAATTTGAGAAAGGACCTGAAGGTGTAGCAATGATAAAATTTGGAATATTTAAAGAGCCTATTTTACTTACAAAAATTACATCGTTGACTCAAATCAACTCAAATTTTTGGCATCAACTAAATGGTTTTATCGATGCTGGGTTTTCTTATACAAATGGCAATCAAAACCTTCAATTTAATAGCTCGGGAGAACTAGAACGTAGAACTCAAAAATTTTTAAATAGGATTGAATACAATTCGATAATAAGTGACAACTCTCAAAATATAACTAAAAAGCAAGATGGAGGATATACACTTCAGGCTTTCCACAAGAACTCCGTCTTTTCTAGCTATAATATAGCTTGGGAACAAAATACTGAATTAGGTATTGAAAACAGAATGTTAATCAATTCGCAAATTGGATATTCTCCTATTGACAATCTTATAAATAGGCTGTATCTATCAGCTGGATTATTACTTAACCGGGAATTTTCAAGCGAACAAACTGTAACTAATAATGCCGAAGGAATAATCAACCTCACCTATGACTTATTCATTTTTTCCAAACCAAACATAGATTTAACTACTAGTATAATATTATACCCTAGTTTTACTGTAAAAAACAGAATCCGTTCTGATTTTAACTTTAGGGTACGATGGGAAGTGTTTAGTAATTTTACACTCAATTTTAAATACTATTTTACCTCTGATAATAAACCACCATCGGTTACGGCAACTGAGTTTGATTACGGTATAAACACATCAATTGGTTATACTTTTTAGTAATTACAACTAATTTTTAGGCTAAATTTGATTAACCGTAACCTAGTATGAGCGATATAGAAATAATTAAAAAATCATTTTCTTTTTTAGGAGATGATGCCTTAAATCAACTACTCGAAATTGGCACTATCCAAGCAATTCCGAAAGGTGCCGAGATTTTAAGAGAAGGGCAGTATGTAAAAGTGGTGCCTTTAGTAATTGAAGGATTGATAAAAGTATATACCAAGCAGGAAGATAAAGAGTTACTGCTGTACTACATTCAGCCTGAAGAAAGTTGCATAATGTCGTTTTCATCAAGCCTTACTAATGAGCCTAGCAAAGTGTATGCTGTAACCGAATCTGATACCAAAGCTTTGCTATTGCCAGCAACTCAGATGAATAAGTGGATTAAACAATACCCCAATTTAAATACTATGTTTTTTGGCATGTTTAAGCTTCGCTATGCCGATTTGTTAGATACCATAAACCACATTATTTTTAATAAGCTCGACCAACGAATTTTACTTTATTTAAAAGATAAATCTAAATTAATCAGCAGTAAAGTAATTAGCATTACGCATAAACAAATTGCCAACGAGCTTGGCACTGCCCGTGAAGTGGTTAGTAGAATTTTAAAAAAGCTTGAAAAAGAAGGCCTGATTCTACAATTACAAGAAGGAATTAAGTTACTCTAATGTTGAAGATATGAATTCTAATGTTAAAAAATTTATTGGTGTTTGCCTTACGTGCATCACAATTATTATTGGCATTGCTCTATTGATCGAATATTTTGGGTAAAAGAGATTCTGAAGTAGAGCTACTATAATTTACCCTTGTATAAATCTGAAATAGGGAAGCACAACTCATAATCATTCCATTGCAAATCGCCATATTCAACTTTAAATTTTGAAAATAGGTTTTTATCTAGGTATTTTCTAGCCATAGGGTTTAAAGCCTTTGATAAAAAAGGCTTAAAATCAATTATTTGCTCATTAGTATCTGAGAAAACTAACTGGATTTTATATTCTCCTAAATACGATGCTTTTTCTATCGCTAAAACCATGTTAATTAATTTTTGATTCTATTTTTTCAACTTTTATTTTTTTGCTGTATATAAAGTAATCTACCCATTTTCTTATAATATCGTCTCTGTATTTTTCAACAAGCACTCTCAATTTTTTCTCATTTTTTGCGTCAAGCGGATTTTTCCCTTTAACACTAGAAATTCTAATTTCTTTAAATTTACCATTCTCAAATATTATTTCTGCCTTACTTTCCAAGCCTTGGTATTTGCCATGTACATGAATGGGTTCATGCTCATTAGAGTAGAATAACACAATTAAACCAAGATACTCGTACAGTTTAGGCATACTCAAAGGTACACAATATACGGCAGCCCATCAATTAATTAGAAATTGCTCCCCCACTTTGTTGGTGTTGTTTCTCCAACAAGCCTTTGTCGGAAATTAAAGACTCTCGTTCGTTGGTCAAGAAGAGGGATTAAATTAGTATAATAGAGAAGCTATGAGTTCGAACATTAAAAAATTTATAGGGGTTTGCCTTACGTGCATCACCATTATTATTGGCATCGCTTTATTGATCGAATATTTTGGATAAAAAAAAGGCTCCACTGAACAGCAGAGCCTTGTATATTATTAATAAAGTTTAATTACTTAATCTTCGTCTTCGTCAACTAAAGATTCGACTAAGGCAACCACTTTGTTATTAAGTACTTCAACAACTCCTCCTTTTACAGTAACACTGTCTTCACCTTCTTTTTTAACTACATAGGTAATTGGGCCTTCGCCCAACGTACTAATTAATGGTGCGTGGCTATTTAGTATTTGAAAAGAACCATCTGTTCCTGGGAAAGTAGCTGATTCTACTTCACCTTCAAAAACTTTTCTATCTGGAGTTATTACTTCTAAATACATACTTAATTTATTAAGCTTCTACTGCTGCTGCTTCAGCCATTAATTTTTCGCCCTTTTTCACTGCATCATCAATGCCACCTACTAAGTTAAATGCCGCTTCGGGTAAATGATCAAACTCACCATCCATAATCTGGTTAAACCCTTTAATGGTTTCTTTAATATCAACCAAAACACCTGGCAATCCAGTAAACTGCTCAGCAACGTGGAATGGCTGAGATAAGAATCTCTGAACCCTTCTTGCTCTGTGTACTACTTGCTTATCTTCATCAGAAAGCTCATCCATCCCAAGGATGGCTATAATATCTTGAAGTTCCGTGTAACGCTGAATCATTTCTTTTACGCGTTGAGCTGTATTATAATGCTCATCTCCTAGTACCTCTGCATTCAAAATTCTTGAAGTAGAATCCAATGGATCCACCGCAGGATAAATGCCTAGCTCAGCAATTTTACGAGACAACACCGTTGTTGCATCTAAGTGAGCAAATGTTGTTGCCGGAGCAGGATCCGTTAAATCATCGGCAGGCACATACACTGCTTGCACCGATGTAATTGATCCTCTTTTGGTAGAAGTAATACGTTCTTGCATAGCTCCCATTTCAGTAGCCAATGTTGGTTGGTAACCTACTGCCGAAGGCATACGACCTAAAAGGGCAGATACTTCTGACCCCGCTTGTGTAAAACGGAAAATATTATCTATAAAGAAAAGAATATCTTTTCCTTCTCCTTCGCCATCTCCATCACGGAAATACTCAGCTACTGTTAATCCTGATAATGCTACTCTTGCACGAGCCCCAGGAGGTTCGTTCATTTGACCAAACACTAAAGTAGCTTGTGATTTTTTTAATTCTTCTTTATCAACTTTAGAAAGATCCCATCCTCCTGCTTCCATCGATTTTTTAAATTCTTCGCCATAACGGATAATGTCTGACTCTAAAAATTCTCTTAACAAATCGTTTCCTTCACGAGTTCTTTCTCCTACACCTGCAAAAACAGAAAATCCTTGATATGCTTTTGCAATGTTGTTGATTAATTCTTGAATTAGTACTGTTTTACCAACACCGGCACCTCCAAAAAGACCAATTTTGCCGCCTTTTACATACGGCTCAAGCAAATCAATTACTTTAATACCTGTGTAAAGCACTTCTGCAGAAGTTGATAATTCATCAAATTTAGGAGCATCCCTGTGAATAGGAAGTCTTGTATCAGATTCTGGTTGATCAATTCCATCAATTGCCTCTCCTATTACATTAAACAACCTGCCACGAATAGAATCACCCGTAGGCATACTAATTGGTGACCCTAAATTGATTACTTCCATTCCACGAACTAACCCCTCGGTACTGTCCATTGCAATGGTTCTTACTCTATCTTCACCTAAGTGCTGTTGCACTTCCAATACTACTTTAGCACCATTGTTTTTGGTTACTTCAAGTGCATCTAAAATATTGGGTAATTCTTTTTTGCCATCAAAGATTACATCCACTACTGGACCAATAACTTGAGAAACTTTACCTGTTTTTGCCATCTTTTATTTTTTTGATCAAAGGTTGACCTGTCAATTTCAAGTTGCAAAACTAAAGGTTAATTTGCTTTTTGCAAAGACAAGTTTCTGTATTTTAACAGTTAACCCAGAATTGTTAATAGATTTTCTATTCCAAGAATAAATTACTTCAATTATTAAAAATATTTGAATACCTTGATAATTTCGGTTAAGTTCTAAGTAATACAACTAAATGCACTTATTATTCCACTAAAACCACTACTACAAGTCATTCCGCTTTGCCTTTGCGTAGCCGCTTCGGCAGAGCGAGGCAGGAATTTTAGCCATGTAGAGTTACTATAAGTGGCAGAGATTTCTCCGTTGCACTACGAAATGACGCTCTTTGAGTCTTTAGCAAATAACAATATGTGTTTATCCTAAAATACAAAACTGCTGTACTATTTAGAACTTAACTATAATTTCTTAACGGATTAAAAGAGCCTTTCTTTTCCAAGGCACGAGGAATCTTATGAGATTAGAAAGTCATCTTCAATAAGTAGAAAATTCCTCGGAATGAAAAACATAAAGCTTGTATCATCTTGGAGTAAATTTATCTTAACAAACTTTCGTATAAGATGCATTTTACAGTTATTAAGATAGACAATATGGGCTCGCCCATTGGTGGGCTGAGTTCAACCTAAGGCGTTTTATGTGGCTCATGATTTCGATTAAGCACTATTCTAAAGGTTGTGCCGTGCTCAACGCTCGAAGATTTTACAAAAATTTTACCTTTATGATAATTCTCAATTATCCGTTTAGCTAATGCCAAACCTAATCCCCAACCTCTCTTTTTAGTGGTAAACCCTGGGTTAAAAACTCTCTTTATCTTAGATGCTTCAATTCCTTTCCCATTATCCGTAATATCAACAAATACTCGCCAATCACTGCCTTCCATTATGTTGATCTCAATTTTACCTACACCTCCCATAGCATCCACTGCATTTTTGCAGATATTCTCAATCACCCATTCGAATAATGCTACATTAATTTGGGCATAAATAGCATCACGCATCCCATGTACTGTCATTTCTACTTTTTTAGAAATACGAGGGCGCAAGTAGGCTAACATTCTATTTACTTCTATAATTATATCTTCTTCTTTTAATTTAGGTACTGAACCAATATTAGAAAATCGCTCAGTAATTAATCCCAGCTTATGAATATCCTTATCAAGTTCAGTTAAAACATCATGGTTCGTAAAGCTATCATCTGCTCGTAAATGCTCTACCCAAGCCATAAGCGATGAAATGGGTGTTCCTAATTGGTGGGCAGTTTCTTTTGCCATACCTACCCAAACGCGATTTTGCTCCGCTGTTCGCGAGTAATTAAATGCCATATAAGCTATAAAAGCAAAAATAGCTATTACCGAAAGCTGTACATAAGGGTAATACGTTAGTTGTGTAAGTAATGATGAATTTTTGTAATAAAGGTATTGAACCAAATAAGGTTTGCCTGTAGATTCATCTTTCGGGGCAATTCTAATGGGTTCGTAAACTTTCTTCATTTTGGCTACCATACTTCGCAACCTGTTATTAAGTTTCGCTTTGGTCCAACTAGTATCAATATCAACATTACGATACGCAGAAATAACACCTAGCGAATCCATAATAATCATTGGGATCGAATTATTGCGGTAAATAATTTCTTCGCTAATAAAATTAATATCCTGGCTATTGGTTACATTATCGCTTAATGTATATTCTAGGGTTTTGGCATATAGGTGGATAATATCCCTTTCTCGTTCTTTGAGCCTATTTACCAAAACATTGGTATAAAAAATGGAGCCGCCACCTATTATAAGCGAAACCGCCAACACTATCCACTTTAAGCTAGATTGATTTTCGTAAAGATTAAATCCGTCTTTTTTTGCCATTTTTAACTCGAAAAACTCCAAGTTAAATAATAATACGTAAACGTCATTGCGTGGAACGAAGCAATCTGCCAATAATATTGAGATTGCCTCGTGCCTACCATTGACGTAGTTTGTAATAAATTGATTATCAGCACTATAAAATT
>CAZQWZ010000043.1:0-15050 GCA_964596935.1 uncultured Roseivirgaceae bacterium | reverse complement strand
AACAAATCATTTACTTCTTCTACCCTATCCACATTGCCTTTAAGGTAAAAATACCCAGATGAAGTAATTTTATTTACTAATCTGGTTGAGAGGTAATCTTGTGATTTATCTAGCACCACAATATTGGCATCTTTTATTTCATTGGTAATGGCGTAACCAAAAAGAATAACTTGCGCAATTGGCATACCAAATAAGATTATAAGGGTACGCACATCTCTAAAGATGTGCTTATATTCTTTTAGTATAAATACGAATAGTTGTTTCATAATTTATTTAGCGTTGAAACTAACCATTTTATAGGATTTGTTCCGACCTGTCTGCCGACCAAGGCAGGCATCTCCTTTTCGGATTGTGAGGATACAGTGTTTTTTAAGGACTGTGAGGACACAGACCGAGGATAAGACATCCGTCATTGCGAGGCACGAAGCAATCTCTCCAATTATAAAAGTGAGTAACAAATGATGAGATTGCTTCTCCCCGTAAAAAACGGAACTCGCAATGACGGTACTATATGGTGTATAAGATACGCTCATTTTTCTACTACATCTCGTGCTATATGCAAAAACACTTCATCCATAGAAGCAACTTTATAGATCTTTTTTAAAGCTGCAGGTGTGTCCAATGCCTTAATTGCTCCATCAACCATAATCGAAACACGGTCGCAATACTCTGCCTCATCCATATAGTGTGTGGTTACAAACACGGTTGTACCTCTTTCTGATGCTTGATAGATCATCTCCCAAAATTGCCTACGGGTAATTGGATCTACTCCTCCTGTGGGCTCATCTAAAAACACAATTTGGGGGTTATGAATAACGGCAACTGAAAAGGCTAATTTCTGCTTAAATCCAAGTGGTAAACCCACTACCAATTTATGTGCGAACTCGGTAATATCAAGTGCCTTGATAAGGTTCTCTCCTCTTTCTTTTATTTCTTTATTGGTTAAACCATAGATGCCTGCATAGAGCTGAATATTTTCCCAAACGGTTAAATCGCCATATAATGAGAATTTCTGGCTCATATAACCAATCGTTTTTTTTATAGACTCTGATTGTTTAAAAATGTCAAAACCTGCAACCGTTGCCTTGCCAGAAGTTGGTGTAAGCAACCCACACAACATCTTTATGGCGGTAGTTTTCCCTGCCCCGTTGGCTCCTAAAAAACCAAATATTTCGCCTTTACCAACTTCAAAGCTGATATTGTCAACCGCAGTAAAGTTGCCAAAGGTTTTATTCAAATTTTCAGTATGGATTACTACATTCTCCATTAGTTTGCAGTCATTAAATCCATAAAGCAATCTTCAATAACAGGGTCTATTTCTTCCAAACCATCATAAGCCACTTGGTGTTTATCTAGCAACTGCTTCATTTCATTCATCGTAATACCTGATGCTAACGTTATATGAATAGAATCTCCAAAAGGGAATGCGTTTTTAACTTGGGCTAATGAGCGTAATAATTCAAGGGTTGATTGTTTGTATTTGCCTTTTAAAGCAAGCAGTGTATCTGAAAATTTTTGAGTGATTGCTTCGGGTGTATCAGTATCCATAATTACGCCATCCTGCATTAAAGCCACTCGATCGCACATGGCAGCCTCATCCATATATGGGGTGGAAACGAAGATGGTTAGACCACCTTCTTTTAGGTCTTTTAGCATTGCCCAAAACTCTTTACGTGAGACAGAGTCAACACCAGTAGTAGGCTCATCTAACACCAATACTTCAGGCTTATGAATTAGTGCACAGCATAAAGCCAATTTTTGTTTCATGCCTCCAGATAAGGCTCCAGCTTTACGGTTTTTAAAAGGCTCTAATTGAACATAAATGGGCTCAATTAAATGATAATTTTCTTTGATGGTTGTATCAAACGAAGCAGCAAAAAAATGGAGATTTTCTTCTACTGATAAATCTTGGTATAACGAAAATGTGCCAGGCATATACCCAACGTTGTTACGCACATATAAATAATCTTTAACAACATCTTTGCCTGCAAAAGTTACACTCCCTTTGTCTGCTAAAATCAGCGTTGTTAGTATTCTAATCAAGGTGGTTTTTCCTGCACCATCTGGGCCAATCAATCCAAATAGTTCGCCTGAGTTAACTTTTATATTAATCCCCTGAACAGCAGGAATTTGGTCGTATTTTTTAAAGACATTATTGAAGTGAATCATTGATTAATTTTACATTATAACAAACCATACATTCTATATAAATTTTCTTTTGATACTCGCCATTTCTGAAGAGAGACGAGGGAGTAATCTGTTGTAACAAAGAGATTGCTTCGCTGCGCTCGCAATGACGTTTAAACTAAAATTTAACCTCTCCAGGCATGCCAATTTTAACAGTTCCATCGTTTTTTAAACTTACTTTTATGGCATATACCAACGATACTCTTTCTTCACGTGTTTGAATCAATTTCGGTGTAAATTCTGCCTCCTCCGAAATCCAATTTATTGTGCCGTCTATGCTGCGATATTCCCCTTCTTTTGTATCAATAATTATCGAAACTTCTTGCCCAATTTTTAAACCTGAAACCTGTGTGCCTGTAACAAATGCTTTTAAATAAACTTTATCTAAATTCGCTATTTTATATAGTGGTTTTCCTGGGCCTACTACTTCATAGGCTTCCACCAATTTAGTTAGCACTCTGCCCGATACAGGATTTATAATCGTGCATTTACTAATCAAGTTATCAACCTTTGCAAGGTTTGCATCTATAACCAAAAGCTGTGCAGCAACAGCAGGTTTCTGTGCACTGGCAGCCACAATTTTTGATTTAATAATTTCGATATTTCCTTCAATATCATCTCTTTGCTTATGTGTTGCCGCATCAGATTCTATCAGTTTTAGTATTCTTTTATGTTCTTTATTAATTACAGAAAGCTGCACTTTAAGTACTTTAATCTCAGCATTTATAGCAATTAACTTAGCCGTTATGCTCTTTTTATTGGCTGCTATCTCATTACGTTGCAGCACAAGATTGGTAGAATCTATGGAGCCAATTACTTGGCCAATCATTAATAATTGACCTTCATTAATGGTAAAAGTTTCTAACCTTCCTGCTGCCTCCGCAGAAATAATTATTTCATCTACATCAAAATTTCCAAAAGCATCAGAAGCATTCTCATCCTCTTTACAAGAGGTAATTGCTAATAAAAAGATTGATAGCAATAAAGTGGTTTTCATAAGGTTATATATCTTCATCGCTTCCGTTTAAAGTGTTGTAAGTAAGAATAGCCATCATTAACTGAATTTTATGTAGCTCTTTATTCAGTTTTGCAGATGACTCGGTATTTAATTGTGATGTATAATCTGAAGCAGTGGTAGTACCATTCATTAGTTCTGATGACATACTTTTTGACACTTTATGTTGGGCATCAATAATTTCATCATCAGTTGTAATTAGCTGATTGTATTTATCAATTTCAGATTGCTGCTTGATTATTTCTCTTTCAAAAGCCAATTCAGCTCTAGAACGCTGTTGCTGTAATAGAGACTGCCCAACTACAATTTGAGCTTTTGTATTATTGGTTTTGTTCCAATCCCACACATTCCATTTAATTATAATGCCTCCCATAGCCATTGGGCGAACTGTTGGATCAAATATATTATAACCAGGATTACCCATCCCTACTGTACCAAACAGGCCTACATAAGGTAATCGCGCATTGCCAGCCAAATCGTACTTGGCTTTAAGCCCTTGCAGTTTTGTATCAATTAAAGCTAGCTCAGGTCTGTTAATATTTAAAGAGTTAGTTAAAATTGGCGTGGGCATTGCAAGCACACTCGTAGTTGTTAAAGTTAATCCAGTATAATTATTAAGCGTATTAATTAGCGCAGATTCGTTAAAACTTAGTTCAATAATTCTCTGTTTTAGGCTTAGTCTTTCAGCTCCTAGTACTTGTAGTTTAGAACGTGTAGCCACACCTCCCTCAACAGCACCTTTTAGCTGGTTGTACTTTTTCTCAAGTACTTGGGTATGCCCTGCTAAAATTTCTTGATTTGTTTTAACCACCATTATGGTAGCATATACGCCAATCACTTGCGATTTAATTTTAATCTTTTCTATTTCAAGTGCCCGTTGTTGTTCATCGTATTGTAACGAATCAATCAATCTCTTTTTTGCAGCCAAATTGCCATTATAAATGGTTTGATTAAAATTTACTAGCAGCCGATTAAAGTTTAAAGGTGCTTCTGGGGCATCAAATCCAGGAATAGCAATTGGAATGGCTATTTGCTCGTTTTGAATCGTAGCATTTCCCGTAACATCAATACTTGGTAGGTTGTAATGATTATTCCCCTCCATAGCATACGTTCTGCTTTCATTGATATAACCTGTTTGAATATTGAAAGCCAAGTTTTCATAAGCAGCATGTATGCAACTATCCAATGTAATTTGCTCCTGTGCATACGCAGATACAGAGAGTACAACGCTTAATATAGCTAATTTAAATCGTATCATAATTCCTCAATTAAATGAGTGGTAATTTTTTTAACATAACTTCTTCGTTGCTCAATAAAGTCTTTAAATTGAACTGAACTAGGAAGCAACTTAGCAAGCAAGGGTTTAGCTGCAAAAGGAAATACACAAAGTGATATTACGGAGAGTACTAAATTTAAAAATTGGATTTTCTCCTCCTCTCTTTTAAAATTTAACCTAACAGCACCAATAAATATTGGAATCATATCGGTAATGCCTACCAAACTTTTTAATGATGGATTTCTGTTTATTTCTGATAAAACAAATATGGGTAATCCTGGATTAGCTATTAATTTGTCAAAATACATATCCACTACCGTATGCATTTTAACTTCAATGGGATGGTTTGAAACTAATTCTTTGACCACGCCCCCAAACAGGTTTTGAATTGCTTCTTTGAAAATGGCTTGAAATATTACATCCTTCGATTTAAAATAATAATGAAGAAGGCCTTTGTTCATTCCAGCCATATCTGCTAATTCTTGCATTTTCATTCCATCAAAGCCTTTTTCTAGAAATAGTACTTTAGCAGTCTCTAGCAATTTTGCTTTTGTTATTTCAGATTTTTTAGCCATTTGGGTAAAAGTAAAGCTAAGAGATTAATTACACAAGAAAAGAACAAAGTTTTTTACCCAAACAGCTAATTTTAGTATTTAGCACAAAAAAATAGGGCCAAACTCGTTCGTCCGACCCTAAGATATAACAACCGCTATACTATGAAATGTTATTAGGCATTTCATAGGTGCGGGGTTTTTCAAGAAATTTTACTGATATATGTCAGTCTTTAAGATGATCTTTATCTGACTTGCTTTTTTTGTCATCAAAAAGCATGCGCACGGATGGAGAATAGGTATCATCGTATTGACCAGATTTTACTGCCCATAAAAAAGCAGCTAAAAAGCCTCCGGCTACTAGTATACTTATAATAATTAAAACAATAATAACGGTCATACTAACTTTTGCTTATACGCGATTATTCGAATGGTAAAGGTAGCAAAAGCAACTACAGAAATACTACTTAGTGGCATTAAGATGGCAGCAAACAAGGGAGTTATTTGTGCAGAAACCGCCAAACTAAGACCTACTATATTATAAAGAAAAGAAATGGCAAAACTTGCTAATATCACTTTTTTGCTTTGGCGAGCAAAATTTAAGTAACCACTTAGAGAGGAAAGATTTTGTCCATACAAAATGGCATCACAAGCAGGTGTAAAGGCAGTTACATCTTCGGTAACCGCAAAACCCACATCTGCTTTTTTTAGGGCTCCTGCATCGTTTAACCCATCTCCTAACATTAATATTTCTTCGCCTCTCCCCTGCTGTTTAGCTATAAAATTAAGCTTTTGCTCTGGCTTTTGGTTAAATACAAATTTGGCTTTATCGCCAAAAAATGATTTTAAATTGGCTTCTTCAGAGGCATTATCTCCTGAGAGCACAATCAATTTATAATGCTTTTGTAAGTTCTTTATCAAATTATGTAATCCCTCACGATACGAAGATTGAATGCTAAAATAGCCTTTCACTGCATCTCCTATTTTTACATATACTTGAGAAGAACTAATGGATGATTCTGCAACAGAAATATTGATAAGCTTGGCAGAGCCAATAGAAATGGCAACGCCATTAATTTCGGCAACAATTCCTTTCCCATCAATCTCTTTAAAATTTTTAATATCTTCATACATCTCATCAATTGAAATGTATTGCTTAATAGCTCTGCTTAAAGGGTGGGTTGAATGCGCCACTAACGATGCTATAAGCTTTTTTTCCTCACTGGCAAGAGTGTCTCCTATAAACTTAATCTTTGCATCCTCATTTTTGGTAAGTGTGCCTGTTTTATCAAACACTATGGTTGTTATGCTCCATAGTTTTTCGAGCACACTCATATGTTTAAAATATAGCTTATGCCCACCTAAAATATTCATAGCATTACCCAATGTAAAAGGTGTAGCCAACGAAAGCGCACAAGGGCACGCCACAATAAGTACTGCGGTAAATGCATTTAATATATGAGAGGGTTCGTGCAAATACCAATACCCTGCTGATATTAAGGCAATTAGCAGTACAACTATTGTAAAATATTTACTTATTTTATCTATTAAAGAATCATAGGCATTCTCTTCAGTAAAGGCATCGTTATTCCAAAGTTGTGTAAGGTAACTCTGTGATACCGCTTTTTTTATACGCAACCTAATGGTACTGCCCACTTGCCTGCCACCAGCATAAATATAGTCGCCTTGCTCTTTTTGTATGGCATCGGCCTCTCCTGTTACAAAACTGTAATCAATCGATGCTTTGGAGCTTACAAGCTCAGCATCTCCAGGAATTATTTCCTGATTTCTTACTTCAATTAGGTCATTTTCTTTAAGCTCGGTAATCTGAACCATCTCACTCCCGTTATCAGATATTCTACTAACTGCTAACGGAAAATAGGATTTATAATCACGCTCAAAAGAAAGACTATCGTACGTGCGGCTCTGAAACCATTTACCAATTAATAAAAAGAAAATAAGCCCTGCCAAAGAATCTAAATAGCCTGGCCCTGATTGGGTTAATATTTCATACAAGCTTCGTAAAAATAATGCTACTACCCCAATGGTAATAGGCACATCTATATTGATATACTTTTGCTGCAATCCTTTATAAGCCGAAACAAAATAGCCACTTGCCGAGTAGAAAACTACAGGAAGTGAAATAAGGATATTTATATAAGTAATAAAAGTGCGGACAGTATCATCCAACCCCTCGAACCCGAAATACTCTGGAAAGCTCAACATCATTATATTGCCAAACCCAAATCCTGCCACACCTATTTGCAAATAGAGCTTTCGATTTTCCTTTTTGGATTTTGTTTTGGTTGCATTCTGTAAATTAATTTCCGGCTCATACCCAACGGTGGCAAGTAACTCAACAATTGCTTTGAGCGACATCACAGTAGGATCAAAATCAATGGATACTTCTTTGCGCACAAAGTTTACTCTTGAATGATTAATTCCTTCACGCAACCTATCAAGATGCTCGAGTAACCAAATACAAGAACTACAGTGTATTACAGGAATAAAAAAGACAATTTTATTCAACTTCTCAGATGAAAAATTAAGAAGTTGATTTTGAATTTCTGTATTATCTAAATAAGAAAACTTTTGATCGTAATTCCTTTTTTTTAGATTAATCCCCGGGGTATTCTGTAAATCGTAATAGTTGCAAAGGTCGTTTTCATTTAAAATTTCATACACCATTCTGCACCCGTTGCAACAAAACGGCTTCTCGTCAAATAGCACTAATTCATCTTCACATTGCTCGCCACAGTGGTAGCACTTTTCGATGGTAGAAGTGGTATTAGACATTGGTGCAAAAATAACAACGTCATTGCGAGGCACGAATAACAGATTGCTTCGTGCCTCGCAATGACGTAAGTGGCTAAATATTTATATAGACTTACTTACAGTCCTTTTTCAACACCGAAGAAACAACAATAGAAACATCAGGCCAAAGTTTGCTTTCACTGCCATCCTCACCAGTATGTAAGGCAGAGCAGGCTTCATTAAGCGAGGCAATGGCGTCTAACCCTTCAAAATCGACCATATCTATTGATACTTCCATTGAAACTTTATCGCCTTCTACTGTTACTTTACCAACCACATCCACTGTTTTTTCATTCATGGTAATTGAAACAACCGCTTCGCCCTCATTAACTGAATTAATTTTTCCTGTTATTTTTTCTGTGCCAATAAGTTTATTAAAAAAGTGAGCTACTAATTTGGGATCTCTTTCTAAGTTTCCAGAATTAACGGAAGCTGTTACAATACTAAAGTCAGCACCTATAAGTACTTCCATTGGAGCATCAGCTTCTTTTGTATTATTTAATGTGACTTGGTCAAAGGTTCCACTTACGCCTGTTTTTTTAGTAAACTTATAAGCCGTCCATTTTAAGGATGTAGAATCAGCTACATAAGAGTAAGTACAGGTTTCTTTTGCTACAGTTGTTTCTTCTGTGTTTTCTTCAGTAGAAGTAGTACCACAAGCAATAAATAGTGAAGCACTTAATAAACTGAGCATTAATGATTTTGATATTTTCATGATAATAAGGATGTTTTAGCGGTTTAAATTTAAAAAATTAAGAGTTCAAAGTTACAATAAAGGAGCCAATAACCGTGCAGTTGATTGCAACAGTCTTTTACGGATAGGACGCTGATCCCATCTACTTAATTGCAATGGAACACATTGTGCCACATCAATTAAAAACTGACCTGCAAGTTCCCTGGCAAAGCTTTCGCTATATACCATTGCATTAATTTCATAGTTTTGGTCAAAGCTTCGGTAGTCCATATTGGCTGTACCTACGGAAGAAAACACATCATCGACCAATAAAGTTTTGGCATGAATAAATCCATTGGTGTAAAGATGCACTTTAACACCTGCTTCTAGCACTTCTTTCATATAACTCATAGATGCATAATGCACTATTTTAGAATCGGCTGTATATGGAAAAATAATTTGAACATCAATACCACTTAATGCGGCCGTTTTAATGGCTGTAAGCACCGGCTCATTCGGAATAAAATAAGGCGATGTTATCCAAACTCTTTTTTTTGCCGAATTTATAGCCACAAAAAATGCTTGCATAATGCTTGCCCAGTCCGTATCTGGCCCACTACCTGCAATTTGAACACATTGATTGCTTTGTGTGATTATCTCAGGAAATAAATATTTATCAAAACTGAGTTTCTCCTTAGTTGCATAATACCAATTTAATAAAAAGGCTATTTGCAAAGAATAAACTGCATTTCCTTCTATTTTTAGATGAGTATCTCGCCAATTCTGCTGGCCTGTTTTATTAACATACCGGTCTGCCACATTTATGCCGCCTACATAGCCAATTCTACCATCAATTACTACAATTTTTCGGTGATCTCGGTAATTAACTTTGCTAAATTTAGGAAAATAAACAGGCATAATTGGCTTGGCTGCAATGCCAGCCTTTTCTAATCTCTTTCGTAGTTTGAGAGAAAGATTAGAACCCACATCATCGTATATAAACCTAATTTTAACTCCTTCTGCTGCCTTTAAAATTAATTTATCAATAACTTTGCTGCCAATTTTATCTTCTTCAAATATGTAATACTCCAAATGGATATGATCAGTAGCTTTTTCCATATCTTTTAATAGTAAAGCAAATTTTTGCTCACCATTAATCAACATTTGAACCTTATTATTTTTGGTTAAAAAAGCATTATTATTTCGTAATAATAGCTTAATAATATTTATCTTTTCCATTACCAAATCATTGGCAATAAGCTCATGTTGATGAGCTAGATGTAGCTGGTTATCTACGATAGAATCAACCATAGATATATCTATGGCTTTTTTTCTTGAATAAAATTTATGCTTTCGATAATCTTGTCCAAAGAGTATATATATAACCAGCCCTACAATAGGAACTAGCACAAGCAATAATAAATATGAATGTGTTTTAAGAGGATTTTTGTTTTCAAGAAGTATCTTAATTACGGCAAAAATAACCAAGGCGTAGTATCCAATAATCAATACTGGAACCAAATACTCTTTATATAATAACTGAACCCATTCCATTGTTTATGTAAAATGTCGGATGCAACACGAATGATGTAAATTTAAGCCCCCACTCCTTTTCTATTCTTTGCTAAATTTCCTTAAACGAGGAATTATATATTTAATTTTTTTCTTACCAACGAATCTACTCCAAACCTGCCTGAGCCTAGCACTACAAAAACCAAAGAGATGGCTAGGTATAAATAGGCCTTTTCTGCAACTTCAAAAGGGTCTCCTCCATGATTTATGAAAGCTGCCGTAAACATGGTTATTGCAATTAATATTGAAGCTGGCCGTGTAAACAACCCCAATGCTAAAAGCAATGCTCCGATATACTCTGATAATGCTGCTGCCCAAGCAAAAAATACTGGCGCAGGAAAACCTAACGAGCCAATAAAATCTACAAACCCTTCTGATACTGGTATTTTAGCCGCACCATGCACTAGCATTAAACTTAACCCTGCAAATACTCTAAATAATGCAAGTACTAAGTCGGCAGAATTTGAGTTTTCAATGCTTCCAAAAAATAGTTTTTTCATATCATCGTTAAGTTTATAATCAAATATATAACTTGGCAGACTCATTGCGATTATTAAACTATGAAAACATTAAGCATATTCATTTTAACATCTTTAATATCTTTTGTTGGCAATGGCCAAAAAATATTTGGTAAAGATACTCTCAAGGCTAGTTCAGGCGATGTTATTATTACTTTTATTGGACATGCCTCATTATTATTAGAATGGGAAGGCAAAAAAATATTTATTGATCCTTCTTCTCGTAAGGCAGATTTGTATAAATTTCCTAAGGCAGATATGATTTTTGTAACGCATCATCATAGTGACCACTGCGACCCTTCTGCTCTTAAAGCACTAACACAAGATAAAACGAAAACATTTATGAGTGAAATTGCCCACGAAATATGGAATCAAGGTATGGTACTTTCACCTAAACAACAAGTAAGTATTGATGGCGTTGGCATTACTACCATAGCCGCTTATAATATTGTAAACAAAAATAAAGAAGGTGAGCTATACCATAAAGAGGGACAATGCAATAGCTATATTTTAACCTTAGGAGATTTAAGAATACTTATTGCAGGCGATACCGAAAATACTCCTGAAATGAAAGACCTAAAAAATATTGATGCGGCTTTTTTGCCAATGAAACTACCTTATACTATGAACCCAGCAATGGTAGTTGATGCAGTTAAAGCCTTTAAACCTACAATACTTTACCCTTACCATTATAATAGAAAACTACTTCCTGAACTGCAAGAACTAATGAAGCAAGTACCTGAAGTTGAATTACGAATTAGAAAGAATTAATGCGAACAAAAGAATATGGCAGTTGCTTACGATACATATTATCAAACAGAGAATTATTTCGGAAAGCCATATCCAGAACTGACTGATTTTTTTTCTAAGTATTCTAAGAAGGGAAAAGTACTGGACATAGGTTGCGGACAAGGACGTGATTCAATAGCGTTAGCTCGACTTGGATTCTCAGTAACAGGTATTGATAACTCGGCAATAGGAATTGATCAAATGAATAGAATTGCCGAAATCGAAAATTTAAAGGTGACAGGCATGGTAGCCGACATTTTTGAATTTGATAATTTTACTGATTACGATTTTATACTACTTGACAGTATGTTTCATTTTGAAAAAAATGACCGCAAAAAGGAAACTGAGTTTATCAAAACAATTATATTGAAAATTAAAAGTGGCTGTTTACTGATTTTTTGTATTCAAGACACAGGCGAAAAGGCTAAAATTTTAAATGATACAATCGACTTTAAAAAACGACTTGAACGGATAACCGAATTAAAATTTGTGTACATATTTAAAGATGATAAAACAGGACATAAATCCAAGTCGGACTACCAATTAATAGTTGTGAAAAAATAATAATAACATGTTATATGCCTAATTTCTACCTCTTCAGAGCCACTCATTGAGGACTCTGATACAATTAATTTTTATTGATCTCTATTTCTCTTATTTTTGATTCTTAGCCGAAATAATTTGTATCTGTGACCAAGTTAAATAAAGTATTTAAACGCTCTACCGTTGTGAGCAGCCTTCAAGTGACGTTAGTTGTAGGCATTATTTTAAATCTAATCAATCAATGGGAAGCCATTTCTAATATGGATTATCACTTACTTAACCCATATAAAATTGGGCTTACTTTTGTGGTTCCGTACTTGGTATCAACCTATGCTACGGTAAAAGCTAAAGTATAACTACACCTTTAACATTTTCGAATGGTTTTTCGCCCAACAAAATAGACCTAACAAGTCATTTCGTAATGCAATGGAGAAATCTTAACCATTAAGAAAAACTTGTAACATGGCTAAGATGCCTACGGTATGACTTGCTAATTGGTTAACATACCAGAACAAAATCAGTATAAAAAAAGAACGTCATTCTGAACTCGTTTCAGAATCTGTGCAACCAATATGGAAAATTCTCAAATAAATTCAGGATGACTATAAGGCGATACTCTTGCTGACAAAAGTCATTTATACCATTCTTAAAGCTAAAAAACATCCTATTCTTTACAAACTTCAAACTCCCGACTCCCGACTTCGAACTTTTTTTTCAAATCGTTGTAACTTTCCTACTTATCAATCGTCTTCTTTTTGAATATGAGTTTAGAGGCCTTTAAAACACGTGTGTTACCCGTAAAAGATAAACTCTTTCGTTATACGTTAAGGATTTTAAAAAATGAAGATGAGGCTAAAGATGTGGTGCAAGAAACGATGATAAAAGTTTGGAACAAGCGCGATGAAATGCACACCTATGAAAATATGGAAGCATGGTGCATTAGAGTTGCTCGAAACCTATCATTAGACAAGCTAAAATCGAAACATAATAACGTAGTAGATATTGATAATGCGTACGATTTACAAAGCAACAGTCAAAGCCCGTACACAACAACAGAACAAAGTGATACGATGAACTCAGTACATCATTTTATAAACAAGTTGCCTGATATGCAAAAGCAAATCATTCAGTTAAGAGATATAGATGGGTTTTCGTACCAAGAAATTAGTGATATACTTAAACAGAATTTGAATACCGTTAAAGTAAATCTGTTTAGAGCAAGAAAATACGTTCGTGAACAATTAGTAAATAAAAATGCTTATGGACTCTAAAAAAATTGAATTACTATTAGAACGCTATTGGAATTGTGTTTCTACACAAGAGGAAGAAGCCGAACTTAAAAAGTACTTTAACAGCAATGCTGAAGTACCTCAACATTTAGCACACGCAGCTCCTCTATTTAAATACTTTAAACAGGAATCTGATGTAAAACTATCGGACCCAATTTTTGAGGATAGGTTATTTGAAGCAGTACAAAGCAACAAGCAACCAAAAGGTAAGCTACAAAAACTAGAAACATCATTTCAAAACTATATGAAAGTAGCGGCTGTAGTAGCACTTGTTATAGCCACTTCGTTTATTTTTAGAATGGAGATTTGGCAAGGAGATAAACCCCAACTTTTGTTAGTAGAAGATACGTTTAAAAGCCCTGAAGAAGCGTATGCCGAAACAAAAAAAGCGTTAATGCTAATTGCCAGTAAAATGAATCACGGCAAAAGAGAAGTAGAAAAAATATCGATTCTTAGTAAAGCAGAATCAAAAGTTAAAGGAGATCGAAACAAAAACTCAGTAACAACATTAAATTAAAACAAGATGAAGAAGATAGTAATATTATCCATGCTCATATTAGGTGGCTTGGCTGCCCAGGCACAAGATGATGCCATCAGTAAATTCTTTACAAAATACCAAAATGATGAATCGTTTACGCAAGTAACCATAACTGCCCGAATGTTTGGATTATTTGCAAACCTTGATACCGAAGATGCAGAAGACCAAGAAGTAATTGATGCCATAAGTAAAGTTAAAGGACTAAGAATATTAGCCAAAGAAGATATTTCTAATGGCAAAGAACTTTATGATGAAGCTTACAAACTAATTAGAGTGCAGGACTATGAAGAACTAATGACTGTAAGAGATAAAGACAGTGATATGCGATTTATGATTCAGGAAAAAGGAGGAATTATTACCGAACTTTTGATGATTATGGGTAGTGATGACAGCTTTCTACTATTGAGCTTAATTGGCGACATCGATCTTAAACAAATATCGAAATTATCAAAATCAATGGATATTGATGGATTCGAAAAATTAGAAAATTTAGATAAAAATAATTAATAACAATTAACTCAAATTTTAACAACTTAAAACTCAAAAAATGAAAAAATTAGCAACATTATTAATCGCAATTGCAATGATACCAGCACTTGCAACAGCACAAACTAAAGCATTAGCAGAATTTCATGCCAAGTACAGAGATATGGACAACACTACGTATGTAGACATTAGTGGCTCCTTATTTAATTTTGTATCTAACATTGCTAAATACGTGGATGAAGATGATGAGGATAAAGAAGAAATTGACGCAGCAGGCAGAATCCTTGGAGCAATTAAATCAATGCAGGTTTTATCAGTTCCTTACCGAACCGTAGATAAACGTGATATTAGCAGCCTAAGATCTAGCTTGAGCAAAGAAAAGTTTGAATCTTTAATGACTGTTAAAGATGATGGCGCAAATATTAACATTATGGCGCAAGGAAGCGGTTCTGAACTTAAAAATTTAACATTCTTAATCGATGATGATGATGAGTTTGTTCTACTTACTTTCCAAGGTACATTATCAATGAAAGACGTTTCTTACCTAGTTAAAAACCAGAAAAGCTGGCATTAGAAAAATTCCTGAGTTTTACGTCATTCAGAACTTGTCGATGCTGCTGTTTTAGCAGCAAGACAACGTGAAGAATCCCATCACTCATTAACGATTAATGAGATTCTTCACCCATAAAAATGGGTTCTGAATGACGTAATTCTTTTTTACTTTTGGCTTCGCCCAAATAATTATATAGAGGTAAGCACTTAACTACCTATACAAATTGTAGTTAAATGGTATAGTAGG
>CAZQWZ010000042.1:0-15122 GCA_964596935.1 uncultured Roseivirgaceae bacterium | reverse complement strand
AAAGTTATTTTTGGTATTTTAAAATTAACTTGTAGGGTTCCCCTCCTTGGAGGGGCTAGGGGTGGGTGTTTCTTAGTTTGTTAGTATGCTCTTTAACCCAATCATAAATTGTATTTACAACATTATTAATGTTTTGCTTCACATCAATATCGTGGAACCTTAAAAAATGCACACCAAAAGACTCTAGCTTTTTTTGACGAATTGCATCTTTGGCTGGCGCATCATCATGATAGTGACTATCTCCATCAACTTCAATGGCTAAAAATAACTCTTTGCAGTAAAAATCAACGATATAGTTGTCAATAGGTCGTTGTCTGTCAAAGTCATATTCCAATATTCGTTTTCCTTTTAACTCATTTAGCAGCTCGATTTGCTGTGGTTTTTTGGGGAAAAGGTTTTGCATCAGAAGCGTTAATTGCCATAACGGAGTATGCAAAATGCACCTTAAAATTGAAAAGCTATTATACGCTTGTAGAGCCTGATAATACGATGTCGATTAAAGTGCTATTATCAAATGGGTTTATATTTCAAAAAGAAACTGTTTATAAAGGAAGAACCTTAAAATATTACATCAAGCTACTTTAACTGCCTTAAACCTTCATACACAACAATACTTACCGCATTGGCTAAGTTTAAACTTCTAATTTTAGGGCTATGAATAGGTATTTTAAATAGCTTATCTTGGTTTTCCTCAATAATATTTTTGGGTAACCCAACCGATTCTTTTCCAAAAACCAAGAACATATCATCTTCGTAGTTTATCGATAGGTAGTCTTTAGCTCCATGGCTCGACATAAATGCCATTTTCTTGTCTTTATTAATAGTGAAAAAGGCCTCGCTGCTTTCATAAATGGTAAGCGAGATATGTTTCCAATAATCTAACCCTGCACGCTTTAGGCGTTTATCGCTTAGTTCAAAACCAAAAGGTTTTACTAAATGCAAGCTCGAACCAGAAGCTAGGCTTAGCCTGCCAATATTACCTGTATTCATAGGTATTTCAGGCTCAATTAGAACAATATTTAGTGGCATTTTATAAAGGTAGCTATTTTAATAGCCTCTATTGAACTCATCTATGCCTCTTTTATTTACTGGCTTGGATCTTGGCTGCATTTTATGTTTTGTTCCTTTCATTTTTTAAGAGAAAAACTTTTATACACCTCCCATTTTTTGCCATTATGCTTTAGTAAGGCTATTGAATTTACATTAAAAGAGTCTTCAAACATCTTAGTCTTAAGTTGTTCCCAAGCTTTATAAAACTGTGGTTTCTTTAAATCTCTAAAACCAATAGTAATGTGGGGGTTAAACCCTCGAAGGTCTTTGGGTAAATCAAGTTTTAGTGTTTTGCGTGATAAGCTAGATACTTCATCTTTTAAGCTCGTGAGTTGCTCATTTTTTTCAACATCTACATAGATAACCCGAGGTTCAAAACTGTTGAAGTTGATTAAAGAAACCTGAAAACCAGAAATACTACTGATCAAATTTTGTAAACTACTTATGAGCAAATCTTCTTTCTTTAGCTTCCATTTAAAGGGCATATGTAGTGTAATATGAGCAGGCGAACGAAGCGCACCCATTGAGCCTGTTTCTTTATAAATCCACTCTTTCCAGCCCATTAACCTGCCTTGCAATGGCTCATTAGGCACAATGGCAATAAAATATAGGCTATGGTTGTCTTTTTTGAAATTCACTTAAGTAAAAGTAAACCAAGCTTTCCCTAATTTTTCTCCTAGAAGAAAAATACTCTCTTATGATTTTGTGCGAATATCCATACCAAAAGGGACTAACGCTAAATAAGCCAGCTTTAAATGTTGTTGTGCAAACGGGATGCCTACAATGGTAATGGCAAATAGTAATGCGAATACTAAATGAATAATAGCAAGTTCAATACCTGCAAATAATACCCAAATAATATTCATAATAATATATAAACAGCCTCCCGACCTTTCGCTTTGTACGGCCTCTTTACCAAATGGGAGCAGCGCCATGCCTGCCATTTTAAGGGTTTGTATTCCAAACGGAATACCAACAATGGTTATCATTAATATTAAGCTACCAAAAAGATAAATTAAGAAGGTGATGAAACCACCCAAAATTACCCACAAGATATTTCCTATTGCATTCATGTTGTTATTCGTTGAGTTGACCTAAGGTGTAAGCAACGTAAATTTGTAGAAAGAGGTTTCTAAAAACTATAGTATTACCTGCCGAGCCACCTGATGTGTTTGAAAATCCAAATCCTGCCCGAGCACCATAATTGCCAAAATCGGTTTGCTTTCCACCTCCAATTAATCCTGCAAAATCGAACTTTTTTACTGTACCTGTTATTGTGCTTGTAGTTCCATCTTCGTGCAATTTGGCAAAAAGCAAATAGCCAAACTGTGGTCCTATTTCAAAATACGAATTGTTTATATTATAGAATTTTATTAATACTGGCAGGTTTAAGTAATGATACGCCAAATACCGTTTACTAATGTTAGCTGCTCTTGCACCTTGCATAGAGTAAATCAATTCAGCACTTATGGCATATTGTTGTTCCAATCTTTGTTGGTAGTAAAATCCGCCATGTAATCTTAGTATAGGGGTATTGCCCGAATTAAAATCTCCTAAAGTAGCAATATTTGCGCCTCCTTTAACTCCCCAAGTAATTTGGCTAAAAGCAATTATTGGAAATAAAAGTAAGCCGGTGAGCAATGATTTTTTCATAAGTTTTTTAATTGAATCTTAAATATAGAAAATAAGAATTATATCACAAATTGAATGCTTGGTAGGTCAACTAACAAGTAACCCTAATCACATAAAATTTGGCATTCTGATGTACATTTGCAGTCGCAAATACAAGTATATTTCAACCCTATAAATTATGTTAGAAGAACACTTTGCAAAGTATCGAAAAAATATAATTGGAGAGAACAAAAAATTTGACAGTCCTTTTGGTGAGCAAAAAATAATTTATTCTGATTGGACAGCAAGTGGCAGAATTTATGGGCCAGTAGAAGATGCTCTTAGCGAAAAGTTTTACCCTATGGTGGGTAACACACATACGGAAACCAATGTTACAGGTTCTTCGATGACAATTGCCTACCACAAAGCAATGAGCATTGTTAAAAAGCATGTGAATGCTTCGCCCGAGGATGTAATGATTTCTTCTAATTCCGGCATGACGGGTGTAATCAATAAATTCCAACGTATTCTAGGTCTTAAAGTATATGAAAAGCACCGCGATTTAATTAAGGTTAGTGAAAATGAAAGGCCCATTGTATTTATTACGCACATGGAGCACCATTCTAACCAAACATCGTGGTTAGAAACCTTGGCAGATGTTGAAATTATTAGCCCAGATAAAAATGGATATGTTGATTTAAACAATTTTGCAGAACTTCTTGAAAAATATAAGAATAGGAAAACGAAATATGCTGCGGTAACGTCATGTTCAAATGTTACGGGCATTATAACTCCATATTTTGAAATTTCTGAGATGATTCATAAAGCAGGCGGCAATATTTTTGTAGATTTTGCGTGCTCTGCTCCCTATATCGATATCGACATGCATCCTGCCAATAAAGATCAGTACTTAGATGCCATTTTCTTTTCTCCCCATAAGTTTTTAGGAGGCCCTGGTTCGGCAGGGGTGCTTATTTTTAATAAAGATTTATACAATAACGAAATTCCTGATAACCCCGGTGGAGGCACGGTTGATTGGACAAACCCTTGGGGTTTGCACAAATACCTTGATGACATCGAAATGCGTGAAGATGGAGGCACTCCTGCCTTTTTGCAAACCATTAAAACGGCACTTTGCGTAAAAGTGAAAGAAGAAATGGGTGCTGATAACATCAAAGCCAGAGAAGAAGAACAAATTGATTTGATTTGGGACCGTATGAAAGCGATAAAGGGCTTGCATATTTTGGCAGATAATTTTAAAGATAGACTAGGCGTAATCTCGTTTTACATAGATAAACTCCATTATAATTTAGGAGTACGAATACTCAATGATCGATTTGGGGTTCAAATGCGAGGAGGTTGCTCTTGTGCAGGCACTTATGGGCACTACTTGTTACATGTAGATCAAGAAACTTCGGATAGCATTTCTTCGGCTGTTACGCATGGCGACATGAGCAATAAGCCTGGCTGGATTCGTATGTCGATACACCCAACCATGAGTAATAATGAGCTCGAATTTATTATAGATGCATTGGAACAGTTAGCTGTAAACTTTGAAGCATGGGGCAACGATTATGAATATAACCTCCATACCAATGAGTTTAGATTTAAGGAAGGCAACTTTGATTCTCTGCAAAAAGCAAAGGTTGAAGAATGGTTTGAAGGAAGCATGTCTTAATCCTAATTCCTATATTATCTTTGTTATGTATAATTTGATGTAACCAACCTTGAGTTTCATCATCTGGTAGAATTATGAGAAATATAATAGTATTGTTTAGCTTAATTGGGATTTTATCTTCTTGTGACAAAAATGATGATATAGGCTCAAACCTTGTTGGAAATTATTTAGGAATCTTTACTGTAGAATATTCAGACGGAACTGCATACTCAAATTCTGTAACGGTGAGTTTTTCTGTAACAAACATTTACAGCAGTAGTGGAAATGGGAATAATAATGATTTTTATCCAGCAGGAGGAAGTGGAACTTATGAAATGAAAGAATCTAAAATAACATTTTCTGACACTAACATTTGGTTAGCTCACTTTGATACGAATCTTGTTTTGGGAGGAGAATATAATTATTTAATAAATGGGAATGAGCTAACTATCTCTGCTAATAAAAACGATATAGGCTTTTATACATATGAACTAAAAAAAGAATAAACTACACGCAAAACATAAACTGTGTTAAAACGCAGTTTATGTTTTGCGTGTATAGAATTGGAACTAATAATAATTATGAAAGTTCAAACTTTATTTTTTCTAGCATCCGCAACATTCTTTTTTTCTTGCGGAACATCAAATAATGAAAACACGGAGACATCTTCGATGACAGTAGAGGATGCTGCTGTAACAAATGTTGAAATAGTAGCTCTTGATACTATTTCAGAAAATTATCTGCTTTTTAAAGGGCAGTGTTTAATTTGCCATGGTGGTGCTCCTAGCCACGATGAGCTAATTGCTCCTCCAATGGTAGCCGTGCAAAGAAGATACAAAGTGCAATTCGATAACAAGGAAGATTTTGTAAACGGAATGGTAGCTTGGGGGCTAAACCCAACACCAGAAACGGCTTTAATGCGTGGTGCGATTAAAGAGTTTAATGTAATGCCAAAGCCAGCTACAAAAGAGGAAGACCTTAAAACTATTGCGGCTTTTATTTATGATAATGAGCTAGAACAACCTGAGTGGTTTGATGCGCATTTTAAAGAAATGCATCCCAATGGCATGGGTAATGGTTTAGGTAAAGGAATGGGGCAAGGAAAAGGGAAAGGAAGACAACAAGGCAATAACTAATAACGGTAAATTCTAATAACAACGGAAAAATAAAATTGGCCATTTATACTAATAAAAAAATACGTCATTCCTGCGGAGGCAGGAATCCGCCTTGTACAATGCTAAAAAAAGACAACGAGTAACTAAGTTTTACACTTTTATCACAATTACTACTCTTTTATATTTACAGGTTCCTGCCTCCGCAGGAATGACAGCAAGTGTTTTTTTGAGGTTAGTGTAAAAAGACTACTTTAACTCTGCTTTAGACTAACGCAAATCTAATACGCTTTTTAATACCTTTTCTTTTAGCTCTTCTTTATAAGCTGCTAGGTTTGTTGCTATTTTTTCGTCAAAAGCGCCAATCATTTCTGCTGCTAAAATGCCTGCATTTTTTGCTCCATCTAAAGCAACTGTTGCCACAGGAATACCGCTAGGCATTTGTAAAATTGACAGAATCGAATCCCAGCCATCAATAGAATTGCTTGATTTAATAGGCACTCCAATTACAGGCAATGTAGTTAAAGAAGCTACCATGCCAGGCAGGTGAGCCGCTCCTCCTGCTCCTGCAATTATTGTTTTTAATCCTCTCCCTTTAGCGTATTCAGCATAGTTTATCATGCGATGTGGAGTTCTGTGAGCTGACACAATCGTGAGTTCATACTCAACGCCCAATGCTTTAAGTATATCTGCAGCTTCTTGCATAACTGGCAAATCGGATTTGCTGCCCATAATAATTCCTACTTGTGGTGTGCTCATGCAATTACCTTTAAGGTGTTTTTTACAAAGTTAGCCTTTCTTTTCAGTTCTTTAGTGTTGGTATCGGTTATGGTTACATGCCCCATTTTGCGATAAGGTCTAGTTTCAACTTTACCATATAAATGTACGTGAACTCCCGGTTCTTTCATTACTTCTTCTAGCCCTTGGTAAATGGCTGGCCCTGTAAATTCTTCTTCTCCTAAAAGGTTTACCATTGCAGATGGTGTTAATGCTTCTGTTACCCCCAAAGGCATTCCTAAAATGGCTCGTAAATGTTGCTCATATTGCGAAGTAATGTTTGCCTCAATGGTTTGATGCCCACTATTATGAGGTCTAGGAGCAACTTCATTTACCAATATTTCGCCTGATTTTGTTACAAATAATTCAACAGCAAGCAAACCAATCATATCTAGTTTTTTAATAATATCAATGGCTATTTGTTCTGCTTTCAGTTCTATTTCTTTTGATATTTCAGCAGGGGCAAACAGGTATTCTACCAGGTTGTATTCGGGGTGAAAAACGAGTTCAACAGCAGGGTATGCTTTTACCTCTCCTTTGGTATTTTGTGCTACTATAACCGAAATTTCTTTTTCAAAAGGGATAAGATTTTCTATAATTCCATAAGCATCAAATGCTTTACTTAGATCTTCTTTGGATTTAATAATTTGCACTCCTCTTCCATCATACCCATCCCGAGCTAGTTTATTTACAAAGGGGAGTTTATGCTCTAGCGCTTCTATATCAGCTCTTCCGTTCACTATTTCGAATGGTGCAGTAGGGATGTCATTTTCTTGATAAAATTGCTTTTGCTTAGCTTTATCCTTTATTAATTCTATAATATGTGGTTGAGGAAACACTTTTACTCCTTGCTTTTCAAGCTCCAACAAGGCCTCGGTATTTACATTCTCAATCTCAATGGTAAGCAAGTCACAGTTTTTCCCAAAGGCCATTACTTCTTGGTAATTAGTAATGCTCCCCTGTGTAAAGTGCTGGATGTATTTTTTTATGGGAGCATATTTGTCTGGATCCATTGCCGCAAATTGCAGCCCATAATCTGAGCCTGCTTTAACAATCATTCTGCCTAATTGCCCGCCACCTAAAATGCCAATGGTAATATTGTGTATTTTGTTTATCAATTTTTTATTGTTTAATTCTTTCTTATCCACACGTTAGGTTGCGATTTATAATAATTCTTTGAAATCAAGGGTAGTTTTTTCGATATTCCCTCCCATTTATTCTCCAAATCTATAACAATTTCAGGTTTTGATTTTGTTAATTGGTTTTGTAAAAAAACTAAATTATCATAATAATCGAGGTTATCGAAAAACTCTTTTGAAAGGCCCCAGTCATAAAAAGGCCCCGCTAAATGGGCTTCTTTATAGAGATATTTTGCTGAACCTAAAACCATAATTCGTTTGTTTTTAACAATAGCAGTATAGTTGCTATTAGTTGCTATTTTGGAAGGATTACTTAGAGGAGGTATCCACGAATGCGATATGCCCCAAAGTAGCACAATAGGGCCAAGCAAAAGGAGGAGGCTTAGTATAAGCGTGTAAACAGTTTTTTTGAATAGTGTTATAAAATGAACAGTAAAGTAGGAAGCAAAAGGAATAAATATTACTAAACTATATGGGCTAATCGGTTTCTCTAATAATAAAATACTCATCATTAAAACACCAAGTACAAAAAACAATTGTACAATTCTATATTGGTAATTATTAAGTCGCCTTTGCTTGCCAATACTGAGTAACCCAACAACCATAAAAAAGAACGAAAATCCTAAAGTAATTAAGCTGTTAGTCCACCCAATATTATAATAATTTGAATTAAAAACATCAATTTTGATAAAATTATATATAAAATAGGCAGGATGGTCACTTATTATCCAATAATAGAAAAAGGCTATAAATAGCGGTGTTAAACTGGCAAAAGTGAGCAGAAAATGTCTCCTTAATATTGTGTTTGAAAATAAGCCAAGCAGAATTAATGAGATAGGAATTATGAAAATGTAAGGCAGATAGAAGAGTGTGGCAATTCCAAAATAGAGACCAATTAGAATAAGGTGAATATCTGCTTTTGCTCTAAACTCTACGTGGTTAAGTAATTTGCCTAGCCCTAGCAAAATAAATGTAAGCCCAATTAAAGAGGGAGATAATGTAAAAAAGGCAGGATGAGTAGTTGTAAACAAAATATAAATAAGGGCAGGCAAATACGTGTTGTTTTCAAATATTTTTGCGCTGATCGAGAAATTATTTATGACAACTGCCTGAATGAAAGTTATTAATGTACCTATGATTAAGAGCGCAAGAACAGATCGTCCAAATAACCATGTAAACACTTGGTAAATAGAAGCTGAAAATGGTGCCATTCCATCCCAAATATCAATATACATAGAGCCAGATTGCATGGCTTCGCCAATTACAAACCAATGTGTGGTTTCAGAATATTGAATAGGATTTAGTAGTACGGGCAGTTTTAGAAGAAATGCCAGCAATAATAAAGGCAGTAGCCTAAATGGGTCGTTTATCTTAAAATACGATAGCAACGTCTGTTTTTTGTTTAAACGCAAATGTAATAATTCAAATCTACCAATGCTTGTATTTTTGAATTGGCAAATGCAAAAATAATTTTTTTGAGCTGCCCATTGGTTGGATAAGATAGCGATGCTTAGGTAGTATAAAATGATATTGATTACTTTTGAGCAAGAAATATGGAAACGCAAAGACAACATAAATATTCGAAGCAAATCTTAAAGGATTTAGCAGAGATTTTTCAACGAAATATTAAAGATAATTTTAGAGGGGTATTGGTAACTTTAAAAGAAGTAAAAATTAGCCCAGATTTATCCATCGCCACTATTTATGTAAGTGTATTGCCTGTGGCTAAAGGCGATGAGGTAATGTTAGTTATTGAGCAAAATAATAAACGAATAAGAGGAATTTTAGGTAAAGTAATTGGAAAACACGCCCGAATAGTTCCCTCTCTGAGATTTTTTCTGGATAATACAGAAGAAGACTCTTCTAAAATGGATACTATCCTCGGTAAACTTGATATCCCCAAAGAGGGCGGTAGCAAATCTTGAAATTTGCCTTTACTATAGCGCGCAAGTATTTCTGGTCTAAAGAAAAGAAAAACTTTATTAATATTATATCCATAATATCAATGTTTGTAGTTGGGTTTTCAACGATGGCATTAATTATTATATTATCTGTTTTTAATGGGCTTGAAGATCTTTTGCGAGATTTGTATGGATCCTTTGATCCTGAAATAAAAATTGAAGCGGTTAAAGGAAAATCCTTTGAGTTGGATTCTGATTTTATTCAAAAAATAAATGGAATACCAGGTGTTGACCAAGTAGTTTTTGTAATTGAAGATAATGCTTACGTAAAATACAACAAATCAGAAATGGTGGCTGTAATTAAAGGCGTAAGTGCAAACTACCCAAAGGTTAATCGGTTAGAGGGCAAAATTGTTGAAGGCAAGCTTAATTTTTGGAACGGCAATATTCCTATGGCAGTTGTAGGGCAAGGTATTCAATATAGTTTGGGAGTATCAACGGCAGATAATTACAGTACTTTGCAAGTGTATTACCCCAAAAACTTGCGCAGCAAAAGCTTAAACATGAGTAACGCCATGACCAAAATGAACCTGCAAGTGGCAGGAGTTTTTGCAATTGAAAGGCAGTTTGATGAAAAATATATTATTGTACCAATCACCTTTGCAGCAGAGCTTTTTAGGTATCAAAATAGAGTTACATCTCTTGAAATAAGCACTGAAAAAGGCAGCGATATATTAAAAGTTCAGGCAGATATTAAGAATTTTGTTGGTGCAGATTTTAAAGTGCAAAATGCAGATGAGCAGCACGATATAATTTTACGCACAGTAAAAATTGAAAAGCTTTTCGTTTTTATCACCTTCATATTTATAATAGGCGTAAGCTCAATAAATATATTTTTCGCATTATCAATGTTGGCTATTGATAAAAAGAAAGATATTGGCATGTTGTTTTCAATGGGAGCAACTCAAAAACAAGTGCGTTCAATATTTTTAGCAGAAGGAGCGATTATTTCACTCTCTGGAGCATTTGTTGGGCTGCTAATGGGCTTAATTATAATTTTACTGCAACAGCATGTTGGCTTGTATAGAATGGGGCTTCAAACCTCGGTAATAGACTTTTATCCTGTTAAACTACAAGTGCAAGATTTTGTTTTTACCGCAGGTAGTATAATTTTAATTACCTTTTTAGTTGCTATTAGGCCAGCAATTATGGCTTCTAAATTTTCGCAACTAGAGCAATCATAAACCTGATTTAAAAGAGTTTGTTATCTCTTTGGCATACGCTATAAGTAGTTCTTTCGTGTCGATAGATTTTCTTACTTTAAAAGCTTTGCTTCCTTGCCATAGCAATTTATCTTGTTTACTAAACACTTCAATTAATAGAACGCCTTCTTTATAATGTGTTGTATTTACGTTTTGGTAGGGCGAATAATTGTTGTTGTATCGGTTATTATCAATGTTACTACTACTAGTTGTGCCAGTAGTAATATGATAACTAATATAAACATCTGAATAAGATTGCTTTACATAGCCTTTACTTATTAGTGCTTCAGAAATACTTTGTTCAACTAGGCTGTCAAACTTTTTTATCTCTGGAGTTAAGTTATTAGTTTTTCTTTCGTAAAACGAAAAAGTTGAAAGCTCTATTTTGTTTTCATTTATCACATAAAAGCTAATAATATTGCTAGAACAAGCACTTAGCAAAACAAAAAGTATTATTTGAATTAGTGTTTTCATATTTCTTCAAAAGTAAAGTCATCTCCTTTGCCAAAGGCAATTAATTCGCTTAAAAGTTGCTTTTCAAGCGTATCTATCATCTTGATTTTAAAATCGCCATTATCAAAAGTTTCGAGCGCTTCAAATTTCCAAACTTCGCCATAGTTTAATAAAAAATAACGCTTTCCTATTCTTATTGTATCAAAAGATGCATTCATTATATTCTATTCAATTGAGGTTTCAAATCTATAAAAAAACTACCTTTGTTGTTTCATTTAAACAAGAAGTATGTCATTAAGTATTACAGGCGCCATTTTAGAAATCTCGGATGTTCAACAAATAAAAGAAACTTTTAAAAAAAGAGAATTTGTTCTAGAGCACACAGAAAACCCACAATATCCTGAGTTTATTAAATTTGAATTGATTCAAGATAAATGTGCTTTGCTTGATGCCTATAAAGTTGGTGACAAGGTAAACGTACAGTTTAATTTAAAAGGCAGAAAATGGACTGATAGAGAAGGAAAAGTTGTTTACTTTAATTCATTACAAGCTTGGAGAATAGAAGTTGAATCAGGAGCACAATCTGCTACACCATCACCAGAAGCCCCACCTCTTGAAGGTTTAACAGAGCCTGAGTGGTCTAGTGATGATAAAGAAGATGATTTGCCATTTTAATCTATAGCCAGTAGAATTCTTAGGAGTGTTTACCAACTCCGTAGGCATATTAGGTGTTTTTACCTATTTGTCAAATTAAATGCTACCGCTACCTTTAACCTTAGATATTTTTTTTAACTGCTGCTATAACTAACAAAAAACCAATGAGTGCATCCCTTTATATTGTAGAAGACGATGAAATATATGCTCAGTTTTTAAAGGCTAACTTTAAAAACGAATACGATATTTATACTTATATTACTGCCGAAGAATGCCTTGAGGCATTAAATGGCAAAGTGCCAGATGTTATGATTCTTGATTATAATTTACCAGGCATGAGTGGTATAGAGTTGTATGAGCAATTGAAACCCACTTTTGTTAACGCCAAATTTATTATGCTTAGCTCGATAGATGATGGAGCTCAAGTATTAGAGTTTATAAAAAAAGGTGTGAATGATTACGTAGTTAAAGATGATAATGTGATTACTTCACTTAAGAGCGTAATAGAAGGGGAGGATAAATTCTCAGTTAAATAACTAATCAATTTTTTCGGGTAGCGTAAGAGTAAACTCAATAGTAGATTCATTTTGATTGAATGTAATATTGGCAGATAAATATTGCGCATAGGTTTGTGCAATAAACAAACCATTACCTAAGGCATTTTCGCCATGTGTTGGCCTAGTAGATAATGGCGAACTTTTAGTAAATAAATTAGCTACTTCTTCAGTTGGTATTGGGCCACTATTGGAACTTATTTTTAATTGAATTGTGGAATTGTTTTGGATAAGTTTTACAGAAATAGAACTCTCTTTAGGCGTAAATTTAATTGCATTTGAGACCAAATTGTCAATTACTCTTTCCAATAATCTTTTATCTGACTGTATAGTCACATTCGTTAAATCAGACTCAATATTAATCTTTTTGGTAGATGCTTGCTTAGAAAAGTTTCTAAAATTATCGTTAATAATTGAATCAATCCTTAATTTTTCAGGAATAACTTCAATGTCTTTATTTTCAATAGCTCTTAAATCCATCAAATTTCTAACAACAGTTAGCCCTTCTTTAATTACCCATTCAATTCGGGTTAAGTAATCGAGCTGTTCTTCATTAAGATCATCAGAAACTAACTGCAATAAATTGCTAAGAGCAAACAGTTTATTAAAAGGTGATTTAACATCGTGCGAAACCAATTTAAGCAATTGCTTTTTCTCTTTTTCAAGCTTAGTAATTCGATTTTTTAAATCTTCAATATTTATGTTCTCTTTCATACTTATTTTGAAAAACTATTATAGGAAATTTTGGATAACTCTCAAAGAAAACAAGTGTTTACTTAGCAATACTTTACTTAAAAAAATGGTGTATGTAAAGGTGATAACAGAAAGTTTATTAATTTAGGAGTTATTAAAATAATTTAACTTTTAGCACTAACGCTTGAATTAGAACTATGGAAAAAAATACGTATAAAGAAGCTTTATTACTCTTATTGCGGGTGATTGTATTTGCAGATGGAGTTTTTGATAAAGAGGAAGAAAATGCAATTAAAGAAGTTTGTCAATTAGAGAGTATTTCTGATGAGTATTATCAGGATTTTTGCAATAGAGCAGAAAAAATGTCAGAAAAGGAGATGTACTTAAATGGCATTGATAAAGTACATATTTGCACATTAGATGAGCAATTAAAGGTATTTGTATGGCTATATAAAATAGCGGAGGTTGACGGAAAGGTGCATGTTAAAGAAGTTCGTTTCTTGCTTTACTCGATTAGGCACGCAGATATAGAGTTTGATCAAGTTGAAGAAGCTGCTGCAAAAACACCTTCTTTATCCTTTTAAAAATTAGATTTATTAACAATTCTATTTTACCAAAAATCGAATTGGCTTGTTATTAAAAAACCATCACATGTCAAAAAAAATATTTATAGTAGAAGATGATTTAGAATATGCTGAATTTATCAAAGCGAATTTAAGGAGGAAGTATAAAATTTATTCTTTTTCAAATGCAGAAGATTGCCTAGTTTCTTTAAAATCTATTGTGCCTGATGTGCTTGTATTAGATTACTATTTACCTGGAATGACGGGCATAGATCTTTATGAGAAAGTAAAAGATGATTTACCCGATGAAGTAAAAGTTGTTGTTTTAAGTTCGATGGATGATGGCAAATTAGTGCTCGATTTTATAAAGAAAGGCATTAGGGATTATATCGTTAAAGATGATAATGTAATTGAATCATTGCTTGCCATTATTGAAGGGGATGAAGATAAGTACTTAGATTCATTATTTGATTAACATAACTACACTTTTTACTAATTATTAAAGGCAAATGTTTTATCGAAATAAGCTATTTGCCTTTTCAATTTTTGTCATCGTAATTTTTGGGGCTTTAATATATTACTTAAGCCTTCCAACTATAAACCAATCGTTATTAGCTTGCAACTGCCCACCAGGGTTTCAATTAAATGAAGCTAATGAGTGTAAGTCTAGAAACCTTTATCAACAATATAGCTCTTTACAGAACTCAGGTGTTGGAGGCTTAAAAACAGCTTTGCCAAGTCCAAGAGATGGGTTTACTCCTCAACAAATAGATTTAGGCAGGTTATTGTTTTTTGATCCTGTATTATCAAAAGATGGAACCGTATCTTGTGCCACTTGCCACAACCCGTACAAAGGGTTTGCAGATGGCATGCCTGTAACCATTGGTGTTGGAGGGGCGCTTCAAACTCGGTCGGCTCCAACACTTTGGAATGTGGCTTACCTTAATTCTTTCTTTTGGGATAGCCGCTCAAATTCACTTGAAGACCAAATTCAAGGACCGCTTTATTCCCCCATCGAAATGGCAACATCACCTAAGCAAATACTCAAGGTTTTGAATGCCAATTCAACTTATAGAGAAATGTTTACAGAAGCTTTTCCCGAAAGATCAAATGATTCTATTCAACTCAATCAAATATATGCTTCAATTACAGCATTTGAGTCAACGTTAATTTCGCTTAATAGTAGATATGATCAATATGCACACGGATATGCAGAGGCACTTACTAATAATGAAATTGAAGGGTTAAATATCTTCCGCTCATTTGTGGCACGTTGTGCCGAATGCCATACGCCACCGCTGTTTACCAATCAGCAAATTGCAGTTATTGGTGTGCCTGAGTTAGAAGGAGTGCCATTAGATCGTGGTGCTGAAATACCCAATAATGATGTTTCAATGAGAGGTGGTTTTAAGGTGCCTTCCTTAAGAAATATTGCTAAAACAGCTCCTTATATGCACTCGGGTAGTAAGGAAACCTTGCGAGATGCAGCAGAATTTTATAATTTAGGACGTGGGCATGCAGTGCCTAAAAACGAACAATTGATTTTGCATTGGCATATTTGGGAACCTAATTTAACCGATAATGAACTTGATAGACTGGTTGATTTTATGAATACGCTAACCGATGAATCATTTTTGCCACAAATCCCTTTGGAAGTTCCTTCGGGCTTACCAGTTATTAACCAAACGGACATAAG
>CAZQWZ010000041.1:0-15300 GCA_964596935.1 uncultured Roseivirgaceae bacterium | reverse complement strand
AGTATTAACCAAGTAGATTTGAACAAACTTTATACTTATGAAAAAGTCATTTATATTTACTTTAGTCTTAATTAGCTCTTTAGGACTAAATAGTTGCACCGCACAAACTAAAAAAATGGATAACCAAGAATTTAAAGTAACCAAAACTGATGCTGAATGGAAAGCAGAATTATCAGCAAAGCAATATGATGTATTGAGAGATAAAGGAACTGAAATTGCTTTTACGGGTGAATATTGGAAAAACTATAACGATGGAGTTTACCATTGTGCAGGTTGTAATACTCCTCTATTTATGTCGGACACAAAGTTTAAATCTGGATCTGGCTGGCCAAGTTTTTGGAAACCTATCGATGAAAAAAATGTAAAAGTAGTAATAGATAGAAGTATGGGTATGGTACGTGAAGAAGTTATTTGTGGTGTTTGTGGTGGCCATTTAGGCCATGTTTTTAACGATGGGCCGAAACCAACAGGTTTAAGATATTGTTTAAATTCAGCATCTTTGGATTTTGAGGGTGAAGCTAAAAATGAATAAACTACCCCGAGGCAGAGCCATTGGGACAAAGTTGAATTTATTTCCGTCCCAAGGGTCTGGGTATTAAACCAAATGGGCTTTCGCCCTGCGAATAAATTAGCAGTTTTCGAAATTATATAGGGTTACCCATTTAAGTCTCGAATAGACCAATAAACACGTCATTCTGAATTTATTTCAGGATGACTATATATTTGATCTTATTTAATTCAAACATATTCTCTATGTTTTAAATGAGTAACCCTATAACTCTATTTACATCGTATAAACAGCCGCATTAATATTCATTCCTGCACCAACCGAAGCAAAAACTATTTTATCGCCTTTGTTTAATTCGTGCCCTTCAACTTCTCCCTTTAAAAGAAGATCGAACAAGGTAGGAATAGTTGCTACCGATGAATTACCCAAAAATTTAATCGTCATTGGCATAATTCCTTTAGGCACTTCTTTAATATCATAAAGTTTAAACAGCCTTTCGATAATGGCATCATCCATTTTACCATTGGCTTGATGAATAAGGATTTTCTTAATATCACGCAGTTCGGTATTGCTTTTTTCTAAGCAAGCTTTTATAGCTTGAGGCACAGTTTCCAATGCATACTGGTACAGCTTACGGCCATTCATTTTTAGGTATGGCTTACCAACACTGCCGTTGGTATCATTGTATGACTTGCCCACAAATAATATATTGGCGTGCATAAATGTATCTGATCTTGTTTTATGAGCCAATATACCAATAGGTGTTTCACTTTCAGCAGCCTCTAATACCACGACACCTGCACCATCTGCATAAATCATACTGTCTCTATCATGCGGATCGCACACGCGAGATAATGTATCGGCACCAATTACCAACACTTTTTTAGCATCGCCAGATTTTATGTAATAATCAGCTTGAATTACTGCTTGCAACCAACCCGGGCAACCAAAAGGCACATCGTAGGCAACCGAAAATGGGTTTTCAATTTTAAGCTTATGCTTAACCCTTGCAGCCAAACTAGGCACAATATCTAGCTGTTTGTTTTCATTGGTAACATCACCAAAATTATGTGCTACAATTACATAATCAAGTTCTTCTTTATTTATGCCCGAAGATTTAATAGCAGCTTCTGCAGCATAAGTTGCTATGTCTGAAGTTACCAAATCATCGGTTACATAACGTCTTTCTGCAATGGTTGTAATTTCTTGAAACTTGGTAATTACATCTTGATTATCCTTATTTAGCTTTACTCCCGATTTTTCATAAAAATCGTTTAAAAGAAAATCTTCGTTCTTAATTCGTTTGGTTGGGATATAGTTACCAGTACCTGTAATCACACTGTAGATTGGCTTAGCCATGCTAAAAAATTAAAATTTAGTGTATTAAAATTGATTACTTATTTAGATCTAGTGCGAATCAATCCAAACAAAAAAATATCAAAATAAATGCATTAGCGAAAGTACGCTAACTCTTAATAATTAGTGAAATTCTAGCCCAATTTTATTTAAATGACAATAAAATTTATAATAAAATAAGTGTTTAATCTTATTTAGTCACCCATTTTGAACCATTTTAATAAAGGCATTAGAAAAACTATATAAATCGCCCGGCCACCTCGCAGATACATAATTTTGATCTCGAACATAAAAGCCTCTCCTCAAGTTTTGTGGTGTATCTCTTAACAAAGGGGTTGCCCCTCTCACAAAATTGCTTTTATCTGATAAATTAGATTTTACCTCATCTTCAACCGTAATTTCTGGGTAGGTAAGGTAATAATCTTTCATCCAAAGCCTTGTCATATAATACCCCATCATCTCTTGCGATTTAAGCAAAGAGGTTGTTTTGTAATTATAAATAACAGATTTGCCAGATGCTTTATTTTTACTCCTGGCCACCAACACAACCCCATGACAAATAGCCCCTACAGGCTTTTTAGCTACAAAAAAATCTGCAATGCTTTTCTGTAATAATTCCGATTCCAAATATTCTTTTACGGGCTTATCATGCCCACCAGGCAAATAAATAGCATCAAAATCGTGCTCATTTATACCTGTGTATTTAATTGGGTTAGCAAATGCTGCGGTCTTTTCCATTTCTAAATAAGCCTCCACGGCATCTTTCCTAGCCGGCAAAACTGATTTCCAAATACCCAATTTTTCGCCCGTTAGCATAATAGGGTCGGTAGTTGCTTTTGCACCTTTGGGTGTTGCAAATACAACCTCAATCCCAACTTCATTCATTAATTTCCAAGGAATACCTACCTCTGAGGGGTCGCAACCATTGGATGGTAACGGTATAAGTACTTTTTTAGATGCCATAATAACCAAAATTACAAAACAAGCTATTGAAATTGCAATTGATAACAACTAACAATTATTTGCTTTGTAGTATCTTTCCACTGATATAAGCCTCAATTTATGACACTTAAAGAAAACTACGATTACATTATTATAGGTTCTGGTTTTGGAGGTTCTGTTTCGGCACTTCGATTGGCTGAAAAAGGCTACTCGGTTTTAGTAATCGAAAAAGGAAAATGGTTTACGGGCGATGACTTTCCAAAAACAAACTGGCATTTAAAGCGGTGGCTTTGGCTGCCTAGTTTAAAACTATTTGGTATTTTAAAACTAACTTTTTTTAGGCATGTATCTGTGCTATCTGGAGTAGGTGTTGGTGGCGGCTCTTTGGTATATGCCAATACGCTACCCAAACCCAAAAGCAAGTTTTTTAACCATGGCTCTTGGGCAGGCTTAAACGATTGGGAAAAAGAATTAAGCCCTTTTTATAATACCGCTTGGCATATGCTTGGAGCAAGCGAAAACCCATTAATGGATGAAGCCGACTTTGCCATGCAAAAACTTGCTAGCACCATTGATAAAGAAAAGGCGTTTAGCCCAACCAAAGTAGCCATTTATTTTGGAGAAAAAGGCAAAACCGTTAACGATCCCTACTTTAATGGAAAAGGCCCAGACCGTACCGGTTGCACGGGTTGTGGTGCTTGTATGACGGGCTGCCGATATAATGCAAAAAACACCTTAGATAAAAATTACCTTCACCTTGCCCAGCAGTTGGGCGTTGATATTTTAGCCGAAAGTGAGGTATCAAACGTAAAACCAATTGGCAACGCTGATGGCTCTGATGGTTACTCTGTAACATTTAAAAATCCAACCCAATGGTTTTCGAAAAGCAAAACTGTTAATTCAAATGGCGTTGTTTTTTCGGGTGGTGTATTAGGTACCATTCCATTATTATTAAAATTAAAAGAGACTACACTACCCAATTTGAGCAACAAGGTAGGAGATGACATACGCACCAATAATGAGGCACTTATTGTAAATGTAACGTTGGATAAAGAAAAAGATTTATCCAAAGGAATTGCTATAGGTTCTATTCTTGATGTGGATGACAATAGTCATTTAGAACCCGTTAAATACGGAGAAGGTTCGGGTTTTTGGCGATTAATGATGATGCCGATGGTTTCTGAAAAAAACTTTTTCTTACGCTTATTAAAACTCATTTTTATTCCTTTTAGCGACCCCATTAAATGGTTTAAAGTGATGTTTGTAAAAGACTTCGCAAAAAGCTCTTCTGTTCTCTTATTTATGCAAAACTTGGATAGCACTCTACGCTTTAAAAAAGGGCTATTGGGTATGGGCACTCATCTTTCAAGTGGCAAAGCACCTTCGGCATTTATCCCAGAAGCGCATGCAATTGCTAAAAAACATGCCAAAGAAACCAACTCCAAATCTGTGGTTATGTTAACCGAAACGTTAACAGGGATACCCTCTACCGCACATATTTTGGGTGGTGCAGTAATGGGAAAAGATGCCCAAACAGGGGTTATTAATAAAGACAATAAAGTGTTTGGCTATGCCAATATGTATGTAGTAGATGGCTCTATGATATCGGCTAATCCTGGTGTAAACCCATCTTTAAGCATTACCGCTATTGCGGAACATGCTATGAGTAAGGTTAAAAAAATAAATGTGTAATCACTAAAGTTTCATTAACCCAGCAACTAATTCCATTAGTAAAGCTACACCCATATGTACAAATACGCCTCCCCAAATATTTTTAGAATAGTAGGCAAATATTCCCAACAAATAGCCTCCAAAAATTGAACTTATAGCCTCCCCCATTGGTTTTTCGAAATGCAAAAAAGCATACAAGCATACCATGGGTAAAATCACATCTTTATCCATAATTCTTGCCAAACCTATTATCAAAAACCCTCTAAAAAAAAGCTCGACTGATAAAAAAGCGGAAGCATACAAAAACTCATAAATAGCAACTAACCAGCTTATAGAAACACCCCAATGAATTTCAGTTCCATAAGATTTAAAGGTTGGATATGTTTGTAAAAAAGAAGCATTCTGCCCTGCTAAAAATATTAACGGAACCATTAAGACGAGCAGTAATAGATAAGGTTTAAAAATTACATTTTTAGTAGTAAGTCCAAAAAATGAATCACGTGGTTTACGTATAAATAGCCAAACAATAAATAAAGGCAATAAAGTGGTAATAAAATAGCGAAACTCACTTAATAATCGCCCAACAAAAATGTATGATTTTATATCAACCAACTCTTTTGCTATGTGATATACACTTTTAAAAGCACTATTTGACGATAGTATTAAAATGCCAATAAGTGAAAGAGCCCAAAATGAATTATTCTTTAAATAGCCCCATTCTTTGGCAGATAACCTTAGTATAACTACTACTCCGAAATATGCAAATCCATAAAAAGCAATATATCTAAAAAGCCTTGTAAAATCTTTTATTTGAGTTACATAGTTATGCTCAAAATTTAACCAATAATTAAACGTAATTGATGCAAAAAGGAATAAACCCACCAATACATACTTAGAAAGCTTAAAATCAGCTTTAATAAAATCCTTTATATATTGAGGGAGTGGTTGAAATAGAAGGGGGATGTTTTTTATCACAATACAAAATATTCTTCATCCAAAATAAGAACACTTTGAATTACATTGCAATAAATAACAAAATAATTGTGTTAGAGCCTAAAGCAACTTGCTCACATTTACTGGTGGTCGGCCTAAAATAGCCTCTCCATCTTCATTTATTACAATCGGTCTTTCGATCAATTTAGGATTTTCAACTAATACCTTAATCCATTCATCTTCGGATAATTCTTTCCCTTTAAAGTCAGCTTTATAGATGGCTTCACTTTTTCTAATAAGATACTCCACAGGTAAATTAAGTTGTGTTAAAATCTCCCTTAACTCATCTTCAGTAGGAGGTGTTTTTAAATAATCAATTATTTCAACTTCTACATCCGCATCATTAATTAATTGCAGTGTTTGCCTACTCTTAGAGCATCTATTATTATGGTATATTTTTAGCATTATTTAACTTTTTCTATCACCAAGTTATGATTGGTGTAAATACAAATATCAGCAGCAATAGTAAGGCTTTCTCTTACAATATCTTCTGCACTCATATTGGGTGCATGTTTCTTTAAAGCATAAGCAGCAGACTGTGCGTACATAGCACCCGAACCAATGGCCGCTATTTGATTGTCAGGCTCCAACACATCGCCCGTGCCTGACACTACTAATACTTCTTCGTTATTGGCTACCACTAGCATAGCTTCTAATTTACGTAAATACCTATCCATACGCCAATCTTTAGCAAGTTCGATTGCCGAACGCTTCATATTGCCAGAATAAGAGTTTAACTTTTCTTCGAAACGCTCAAGTAGTGTAAAAGCATCGGCCGTAGAACCGGCAAAGCCTGTTACAATTTTACCTTCTAGTAAAGTGCGAATTTTTTTTACATTGCTTTTGGCAACATAACTACCCATGGTTGCTTGCCCATCTGCTCCTACTACTACCTCGCCATTATGCACAACAGCCAATACGGTAGTTGATCGAATTTTAATCTTGCTCATATTTACTGATTTTTATACCACAATTACAAAAAATATACCGTTGTCAAAATGGCAGCTTTATTAATTAACAATGCTGAATTTACAATTAGTAATAAATTGAACATTGATATTTATATAAGAATTCTAACCGGGTCTTCTAGCAAACCTTTTAATGTTTGAAGGAATGCTGCACCTAACGCACCATCAACCACTCTGTGATCTGATGATAAGGTTACCTTCATTACATTACCTACAGCCAATTGCCCATCTTTTACAATGGCCGTTTCTTTAATACCTCCAATCGCTAATATACAGGCATCTGGTGGGTTAATAATGGCGGTAAACTCTTCCACACCAAACATTCCTAAATTAGAAATAGTAAACGTATTGCCTTCCCAATCTTGAGGTTGCAATTGTTTGTTCACTGCTTTTTTAGCTAAATCTTTTACTTCAGCAGAAATATGCGATAACGACTTATTGTCTGCAAAACGAATAACAGGCACTAATAAACCTTCGTCAACTGCCACGGCAATGCCAATATGGATATGATGATTTATACGAATTTTATCGCCTAGCCACGAAACGTTTACTTTAGGGTGTTGGCGCAATGCAGCAGCCGTTGCTTTAACTACTAAATCGTTGAAAGATATTTTTACAGGAGAAATCTCATTTAAGCTTTTACGAGCTTCAATGGCTTTATCCATATTAATTTCCATGGTAACATAGAAGTGAGGCGCATTAAATTTGCTTTCTGCTAAACGCTTACCAATTATTTTTCGCATTTGCGAAACAGGTATTTCTTCAAAGCTTTCTTCGCCCACTACTTGTGGCAATGCTATAGGAGCGGCTTCTGTTTTGGCTTCTGTTGATGTTTGTGCAGGAGTAGATTGAACTGAAGGAGTAAATCCTTCAACATCCTTTTTAATGATTCTGCCATTATCTCCCGATCCTGCAATTTGTGCAATATCGTAGCCTAAATCTTTTGCTAATTTTTTTGCTAATGGTGATGCTTTAATTCTACCATTATTTGTTGGTTCAGCCTGAAGAGCTACTGAAGACTGCTGTACAACTGGGGAAGAAACTACTTCTTTGGTAGATTCTTTTGGCTCAGCCATTTCTTTAGATACCATTGAATTTTCAGCTTTTAATAAAGTTTTGTAGTCAGCACCCTTTTCACCTATAATTGCTAATACGCCATCTACAGGAACTGCTTCACCTGCTTTATGCCCGATATAAAGTAACTCGCCATCATCGTAAGATTCTAGCTCCATTGTTGCTTTATCCGTTTCAATTTCGGCCAATATGTCTCCTGATGCAATTTGATCGCCTACTTTTTTAAGCCACGATGCAATAACACCTTCGGTCATTGTATCGCTCATTTTAGGCATTTTAATAACCACTGCATTAATAGAAGAAGTATCGATTTTCTCAGTTGAAGGAGCGGCTTCAATTGGTTTTGATTCTTCCTTTTTTACAGCAGCAACAGGTGCGGCTTCAAGAAGAGAACTATAATCTTCGCCTTTTTTTCCAATTATGGCAATAATTCCATCTACAGGTACTGCCTCTTTTTCTTTAATACCTATGTATAAAAGAGTACCATCTTCGTAAGATTCTAGCTCCATTGTTGCTTTATCTGTTTCAACTTCTGCTAGAATGTCCCCTGAAGACACCTGATCGCCCACTTTTTTCAACCATGATGCAATTACGCCTTCCTCCATGGTATCACTCATTTTGGGCATTCTAATAACTTCTGCCATAATATTCAATTGTTATGTTTGCAAAACTACTAGGATGAATATTACTTACAAACAATGTTGAATAATTTAGTTTAAAATGGTTTTTTACTTTGTGGCTCTCTGTGCTTTCTTTGAGAAACTCTGTGCAACAGCTATGCCACCAAGGTGCACAAAAAAATAAGAGTTGCACAGAAAAATCTGTGGGAATTAAAAGCCAATACTACCAATCAAAAATTCAATTGTTGATTCTTGCGTATCTGGCAAATAAACAGCCCTAACTCCTAGCTCTAAAAGTGGTAGTGCTCTCATTATATTAAAATCAAATGTGAGTTCAATCCCAACTGATTGATAAGATTTCGATGTATCCCAAGTAAGGTTGGTTTCATTATTTATCACATTGGTTTTGCCATACCCATAATCATAAAACAGATTCGCTTTTATTCTTTGAATGTACAAAAATGGCCCAATTCTTAAATCAGGATGCAATAAAGGCAATTCATAATTTGATCGAATTGTATAAAAATCTTCAAACACATTACCTGCATGCCCTCGTGGATAAGGCATTCTATTATTAAACCAATACTCATCAGGATTTAACACTATTTTTTGGTGCTGCCACCCTGCAAAAAAGTTTATTGAGTGATGATTTACAAAACCAGGGAAATACAATTGAGCTTTTAGAGCGGTTAATCCTCCTTTTAAGTCGCCACCATAGGGCGTAGAAAAGTTCTCAAATGATATATATTGACCAAATTTACTATGGATATCACGTTTACTCCTATTAAGTAAATTATACATGGTAACCTTAAATTCATTTTGAATTAAACTACCATTTCCAATCTGGTTAAACCTATACCTATTATTACCAAAATTTTCACTTTCAAAATTGGTAACTGATGTTACTCCTACATAATTATACACTTCAATTTTAGAATTAAATTTTGATCGAGTTAAAAACCAAGGAATACGTAAGCCTGTTTTTACAGTAGTTTCTGTCCAAGTATATGTATCATTTTGCTTATTATCTAAGCTATCATAATATATTGTATTAACTACCCTATTACCATAGGTTGCAATTACATCAACAATTGGGTACAATCCTTGGTAACTTACTCGGGCAACTCCTTTAATGTTTCCGATATTATCAAACTCCACACCGGCAAAAACATCTGTGGTACTTAACACATTTTTGGAGTAAACCCCCAATTCTAACTCAGTTAAGCTACCTGTAAATAAAGGCCCCCAACTATGAATATTCAGTGGCTTTTTACGGTATTTTTTAATTTGATAGGTTGAGTCTGGAACAGAAAATAACACATCACTATTAGCCTCTTGTTCAACCATTTTTTGATAAAATTTAATGTCGCCTTTGGTAACATTTTCTAAAGGTTGCCAAGCCTTTTCATCAAATGGGGTTTGAACTACATCGTTGCCATTAACAGTATAATTATTATAATAAATCAGTTTACCATCTAAACTTATGGCAGGGTTTGAGGCTCCATATTTAGCAGAAGTTACTCTAAACCTACTCTTAGTTTTTAAGTTGAGTGCATAAATATTATCAATACCGCTAAGTGCTGAATTATAGAGTAAATACCCTTTTGCAATTATTGGATGACCAATATGCTCAGATGAATATGGGAGTAGTTGAATTTTGCCTCCACTTTCAAAGTTAATCTGAACTACTCCTTTTTGCTGCTTAATTTGGTTTAATACTACTATGGATTCTCCTGTATCATCCCAATGTGGCATAGAGTAAAACCCTCCATTCTCGTTCTCAAACTTTTTAATTACAGTTCCAGAATAGGCATCTATAACCACCAACCTATTTGCATAATCTGCTGTAGTTTCTACCACAACCACTTTTGATCGATTAGGAGAAATAGAAGCACCCGAATAACGTGTACCAACTGTTAATTGTTTTAAGCTTTTAGTAGCAAGGTTATACTTATTTACTACCGAATAAGAACGTGTTAACCATCTTGTATCAAATCTATATTCAGTCCACACAACGGTGTTGCCTGCTAATGATAAAAAGCCAGGGTTGTTCATTGGCCCCAATACAAATTCTTTTGATTCTTCTCCGGTTTCAACATCTACACTTACTAATTGGTTAATATCATCTAAACCAGATTTAAGAACTAGCACTCCCCCACCATCAATTGCCTGCGGATAATTATAATTTGTAAAAATATTGGACGCTCTTTTTGAAATAGTTTTATACGAAGTAAGCTCCTCTTTATCAATTTGTTGCTGCCAATCTTCTTTCAATTCATCCATCATTTGCTGGTATAAAATGGGCATTTTACTACCTGTAGATTTACCCATAGCAAAAGAATACGCAAACGGAACAAATGGAATATTCCACGTTTTTTCAACAATGTCTTCCATGGCTCTAGCACCATGCTTATTCTTAATATATGTGCTAAAATGGTAGCCCAACACATAATGATTTGGGATAAAATCTTTATACGAGCGTAAATATTGCTTGCTGTAATTAAAACTTCCTTTCTCCAATAAATTTGCTCTAAACGCCATAGAAAAATCAGGAAAACGGCCTCTGCCACTATGTGTTAAAGCCGTTTCAATTCCTACTGCATCGCCTTCCCAAAACCAAGAAGGCACAGAACCACTAGCAGTAGCATTACGAGAAAACTCACCTAAAACAACTCCCACAAATTTTGTAAACCCAGTTCTGCTCCTATCGTATTGCACAATATGCCTAAACTCATGCACGGCAAGCATATCCAACCAATCGTTTGTACCCGAGAAATTGTAATTCTGAGGAGCCATCGTATAAAACTCTGAACGCCTTGGCCCAAGTGTTACAAACCCGTTTGAAACTGCATGTTGGTTTTGAAGAATAATAGAAATTTTACGTGGCTCAGCATTTAAAGATTTCGATACAGGTGCATACAGATGCTCCAAGGTATTTGCCATGCGTTGCCCTTGGATTTCAAACCCTTGGGGTAAAATTATCTTAAAATGTGGCGTATTAATTTGTCGCCATTTTATGGATGGAGGCAAGTTTGGCAGTGTGGTTTGAGCTTGAATAAAATATGATAAAATGAAACTAAAAAATAAAGTCGAAAAGAGTTTTTTCATAGAAATCATGTTTTAATTAAACTACAGAGTCCTCCGATAGTCATCGGAGGAATGACGTTGTAAAATAAAGGAATGAAGTATTACTATCAAATTTGTTTTACATGTATAATTTTAACTGGGCAAGCTTCTGCTGCCTTAATATTTTCTTCAAGCTCATCCTCCCGAACTTTAACGGTATGGAAACCTTTTCGGTTTACTGCACCAATAAGCGTGGCTTTACCATCTTTTTTACTCATTCGCCAACGGCTATAGGCAAATTCAACGCAATAGTTGCAGCCTATGCACTTATCTCTTTGTTGGGTAATAATAACCATTTAAAATGTCATATTAATTCTAAGTATCATTCTGAGAGCGGAATTTAAAAAAAATCAGCGTAGGGAAATGACATTTGTTAGTATCGTCATTGCGAATCCTATCATTAATTATAATGTTTCTAATAGTGTAAATGGGATGAAGCAATCTGTTCATTATTTAATAAAATTCTAATTTTTAGCAATAATTTTATAGTGCTGATAATCAATTTATTACAAACTACGTCAATGGTAATTCATTTCAGAATCTTAATTAATAGATAAATAAAGACCTTGAAACGAGTTCAGTATGACGGAACACTTATTCTATTTTGCACAACTGCCCTAAGTTATGCTTCTACCACTTTATAAATTTTATCCGAAGGGCGAATTACTTGATCCAACTCAAAAGTTATATTGGCTCCTCGTTCGGCCCTTTCAACACTTTTATCATCTACTCTCATAGGTGGTAACTTAAATTCAAGTACACCGGTAGTTGGACCAGTAATTAATATATCGTCTCCAACATTAACCGACTGAGACTCGATCTTAAAATGAGCAATTTTAGCTTTCGTATAATAATGAACTCCTTTACCTAAATAAATCTTTTTGGTAGTTGCTAAAGACCCTGGCTTATCCGACCACTCCCCTAACTCTTGACCCAAATAATAGCCACTCCAAAAACCTCTGTTATAAACCGTTTCTAGTTGGCTCATCCAAACCGATACTTTCTCTTGGTTAAATTCACCCTTATAAAATGTATCAATCGCTTCGCGATAGGTGCTAATAACTCTTGAAACATATTCTGGAGCTCTAGCCCTTCCTTCAATTTTAAGAACTTTAACGCCCGTATCAATTACTTGATCTACAAAATTAAGTGTGCATAAGTCTTTAGGCGACATAATGTATTCATTGTCAATCTCTAACTCATGGCCATCTTCCAAATCAATCACCTTGTACTTTCTTCTGCAATTTTGATTACAAGCACCCCGATTAGCCGAGGAGTTTTGAGTATGTAAACTGAGGTAACATTTACCCGAAACAGCCATACAAAGGGCTCCGTGACCAAAAATTTCTAATTCCACTAAATTACCAGCAGGGCCTACTACATTTTCTTTTCTAATTGCATCCGCAATTTTCTTAATCTGGCCTAAACTCAGTTCTCTAGAAAGCACCATTGTATCTGCAAAAAGAGAATAAAATTTAACGGTTTCTATATTGGTAATATTTAATTGGGTTGAAATATGCACTTCCACACCAATAGTTTTTGCATAATGAATAACTGCCTGATCAGAAGCTATTACAGCCGTAATACCAGCTTCTTTTGCTCTATTAAGTAGCGTTTTAATAATACTTAAATCATGGTCATAAATTATGGTATTAAGGGTTAGGTAGGTTCTAACATTCTTTTCACCACATCTCTGGCTTATTTCTTCCAAATCATCAAGCGTAAAATTAACGCTTGACTTAGCACGCATATTTAACTGCTCTACTCCAAAATATATAGAATCTGCTCCTGCATCAATAGCAGCTTGCATAGAATCAAATCCTCCTGCAGGTGCCATAAGCTCAATTCTGTCTTCCCCAAATCTATTCATCCTGCAAAAGTATATGTTTGGTAGTTAAAAGCGGTTAAGTTCTAAATAGTACAGCAATTTTGTATTTTAGGATAAACACATATTGTTATTTGCTAAAAACTCAAAGAGCGTCATTTCGTAGTGCAACGGAGAAATCTTTGCCACTTATAGTAATTGGCTACATGGCTAAGATTCCTGCGGAATGACTTGTAGTAGTGGTTTTAATGGAATAATAAGTACTTTTAGCTGTATTACTTAGAACTTAACCTTAAAAGCTATTTATACTTTTAATAGAATTTCTTTGGCTTCTTGTATGGTGTCAGAAAATGCTATATCAATGGATCTTGCTTTTATGGCATCGCTAAACGCTTTCCAAAAGGCACTTCTTTCGTTTTCAAGATTTCTTACCACTACTGTTTTTCGCATACCAATATTGGCATATTGAGCAACCGCATCCTCTAATATCCAATCCATTTCTTGCTTAGAAATATTACTTAATTTACTAAAATCTAAAATCCATTTCTCCGATTGGTAAGAATTAAATACATCTATATTATTGGCAAACACTTCTTTAACTTCCTCTTCCGTTGGCATTATTAGCCAATCTAATGTGGTAATATTATTAACGGCATCCAAGTAAATATTAGCTATCTCAGATTCATAAAATAACTGACTCTTTATTTGTGATAAAGGGAGAGAGAGCAACTCGACTGTAAACTGTGTACCCGTATTCAATTTACTTTCAACTGATATTTTACCGCCCATAGCTTCTACTTGCTGCTTGGTTAAAAATAACCCAAGGCCTTTACCTTCTATATGGTCGTGGAAACGCTTATACATCCCAAACAGTTTATCTCCATACTTTTCTAAATCAATGCCTATTCCGTTATCTATAGCAACAATTAAACATTTATCATTTATTTCAGTGGCACTTATTCGAACAATACAATCTCTACTAGGGTTTCTATATTTTATAGCATTGCTAATAATATTGTATAACACACTGTTAAAATAGGATCGAATGCCATATAAAATAGGCATTTTAATATCTAAGATTAACGTGCCATTGCACTGTTTTACATTTTGATCCAACACAAACCATATATCTTTAATTTCTTTTTTTATATCAATTTTTTCTTTTATCTGGTGTAGATTATTTCGTAAATCTACTACTTTGTTTAAATCTTTAATTACATCATCTAATGTTGTAGCAGATTTAAAAATATGGTCTGCAACTTGTGCTCTGCTTTCCTCTGATTTATCGACCTTAAAAAGTTGTGCTAAGCCTAATAGATTTGCTACTGGGGCACGTAAATTATGCGAAAGCGTATTTGAAAACTGTTGAAGCTCATTATTATGCTTAACTAATTCTTCATTAGACTGCTTTAATTCGGCTGCTTTTACTTCAACTTGATTGGTTAGCTTCGCATTTGCTTGTTCCACTTCTTCAAACAAAGCACTTAATTCTATGTTTTTTTCGCCCAAATCACTACTTAAAGAAATGTTCTTTTGGAGAATATTTTCAATATTAAATTTGAAGTAATAAAATGTGCCTGTTAAAAACAACATGGCATAATCTATAAAAAGGCTAGTGGCAATGTACTCTTTGGGCATTGATCCAAAAAACCTAGAATAACCCACGCCAAAAAAAATATGGATTGGATCAAATGCAATAATTAAAACATAAGAAAAAGCAACTGTTGAAAATAAAAGTGCTTTCTCTTTAAGCGAAAACAACATAAATGATAGTAATAAAAAGCTAATCATTATGATGCGTGAATCTATAAAATCAAAAACAACTACATTTTGTGGGTTGCTATGCTTAATAAAAAGAGTAGCTACCATTGTTATTAATGATGGATAAATAACCGCAATTACTCTACTGGTTTTATAAAACCCAAAATGATTAAATAAAAATAGAGAACTAAAAAATAGGATTGAGTAAATTGTAATGTTAGCAGAAATGCTCCATCCATCTTCATAAACAAACGGAAATAAAAGCAATAGGGCTAGAATAATTAGAATTACTATAACAAGGTTAGTTATTCTAATCTGTTCCCGTAATTCGTTAGATATACTATTATTAGTTCCTATATTTAAAATTACATTAAACATCCAAAATCAATTTTATTTTACAATCTATATTACTGTTGTCCGATAAAAAAAGCATCAACTATTGATGCTTTTTTCGTA
>CAZQWZ010000040.1:0-15470 GCA_964596935.1 uncultured Roseivirgaceae bacterium | reverse complement strand
GCGGCTACGCAAAGGCAAAGCGGAATGACTTGTAGTAGTGGTTTTAATGGAATAACAAGCACTTTTAGATGTATTACTTAGAACTTAACCCTGAAAATTAATACTCATTCAATAATTGTTGAAACAACTCATAAAACTCACCTACATGTACACCATCCATTAATGCATGGTGTACATGTACTGAAACTGGCATGAGTTTTTTTTCTTCTCGCTCTTCCCATTTACCAAAGGTAATTTTAGGAACACTGTCTGGCACTTTACTGTTCATGGCATGCTCAACAGATGTGAATTTAACCCAAGGAATAGCTGAAAAATAGGCCACATCTTGTGAGCGATCGGTGTGGGGCAACCCCATAGTATTTCTTATTTTCTCAATTATCAATAACGCTTCTTTAGCAAAATCAATGAACTTCCTATGGTATGGCAGATAGCTAAAACTAAACGTTCCATCAGGGCGGTTTATAGTTGCTCCACCACGAATAACATCAAAAACAACCACCTTTCCTTCTACATCTATTCGATATCTAAATGGCTCTATCTCATTTATTGCAACCAAGGATTTATGCAAATAATACAGAAAGAATGAGCAGTTTAGTTTTTTAGCATGCTGATAAGCATTCGTAACATCAACCTCTGCCGTTATACCAAAAAATGGCCGATCATAGTTTTTAAAGAATTCAAAATGTTCTTTCCGATTCCAAGAATCGAGGTTAAGTAATTTCATTGGTATCAGTCTCTTTTTCTAGCAGCCTGTTCATATCTTTTATCACCTTATCCAACTCATCACCCGATCTACAAAGGTCATTCACAACTTTATCACTTGCGGAAACTGTTTTTTCCAATTTAATTATCTCGAGCAATCCTAATATTCGTGCTAAAGGAGCACGTACCTCATGCGAATTCATATGTGCATAACGAATAATTAAGTTTAACTGCTCACTAATTTTTTTAGAACGATTCTTTACTAAATCATCTAAATTTTCATTTAAGTAAGTTAGTTTTTTATTGGCCAAAGCAAGTTCTTCAGTTCTATTTATAACAATAGATTCAAGGTTTTTTTTATGTTCAATCAATACACCCTGAATTTCGAATTTTACCAAAAAGAGGCTGGTTGTTAATATTGTGGTAACTCCTTCTATTTTTAATAAACTAAAAATAGACTTGTAGGATTCTACAAAATTTAGCTCTTGCAAATGACCAAACGTATAACCATATATGATATAAGAGGGTATTAAAAGAACAGTGAAATAAACAAACGTTAGTAGCCCCCAACTAATTGTTTTAGGAACAATTAACCTAACGTATTTTTTTACATAATAATACATAACCCAAGCCCCCGATAAACTCGTTAAATGAAATGCAAAATTCAACGAGTAAGGAATGCCTACTGATGTATAGAGTGTGGTTAATAAGCTTAAAACAATTAAATACAAGGGGTTTCTAATGTATAACAAACTAATTAGCAATGGCATCTCCCTAAAATTACTTACAATGTTTTCGAATTCTGGAATATGAAAACTGACACGAGCAAATAAAATTGATAAGAGCCCAAAAAGGATAACGTAAAAAATATCTTTTTTATAATTAGAAAGATTTAATATGGGGAGAAATTTCTTAATCATGTTTAATCATGAAATTACAAAATTGTTTTTAAAGATAGTAAATTTTAGTTTATTCCACTATATGTCCAATCGAGTATTTAACTACCTCAATAAATACATTTTTCCGTAGCCATTTTTAAACCCTTTGTCACCAGCTGAAGAACGTAAGGTTACATTTTCGCCATTTAATCTTAGCGTTACCTTATACAAGTAAACACCATTGGCCAACTGGTCTCCAAATTCATCACGGCCATCCCAAGCAAAATCGGTTTGGTTATTACCGATATGAATTGGGCCAATTTCATCTTGTGTTATGGTACGCACTACCCTACCCGATACCGTTAAAATTTGTATTTTAATGCCATCTGGCAATTCGCTACCTGTTAGGGTAAATACAAATTTTACACTGGTTGAAAACGGATTAGGATACGGATAAAAGTTTGTAACCGTAGCCTCATTAATAACTTCAAAATTAATAGTGTAAGGCTCTGCACCTGCACTATTGCCGCTAGCATCTTCTACATGAATGCTTAATGTGTAAACGCCATTTTCTAGCTTACCGGGTTTATAATTAATCTCAAATGGTTTGTCTTTAGAAGCCGGTTGATATATATCGGACAGTTTAATCCGCTCTTGTCCGCAACCCTCGCAAGGGCGTGTAATAAATAAATTGATACCTGTAGTATCAGTTTTTTGCAATAAAGGGTTTTCATCTAAAATCTTAATCAGTACACTTGGAGTGGCAGAAACTATTTCACCATCATAGATGTATCGGCCATCAAACGAAACATCTAATAAAGGATTAGTTTCATCTTTTAAAACCGTTAAATAATTAGTTAACGATATCGTATTATTCACAAATAGCTGTTCAGGTTCCACAAAATTATTTACAAAAACCGATAGGTTATTTATACCAATTAGTCCTTTTGTTCTAATGGGTATTTTAAACTTGGTAGTATCACTAGGCTCTGGAGCATCAATAAAGATCGTTTTAGAAATAGAAATCCTTTGGCTCGAATTAAAAATAGTGTATTCAACTTGTAGCTCATTTTGAAAGGATTTGTCTGTTATATTAATAAACCCAAATTCAGTAAATAAAGAGTCACCTTCCTGAAGCTCTACTTGTAAATTACTGCTTGCATCATTACCCAAATACACAATTACGCCTTCGGGGGCAGGCGTATAATTAACCAACCATTTATCTAATTGAACCGGTGTTTTATCAATGGTATCTAACACATGGTATTGCAAGTGAATGTATGGGTATTGAATTGGGTTAATAAAATCTAGTGGTGTCTCTTTAATCTTTATTCCAGCAGATAAGATGGTTTCATTACCGTCCAATGTTTTTCCAATAATGTCAACGTCATAATCATCATTTGCTTCCAAGCCTGTTAAATCAAATGTTAATCGATCCCACGAAAAGGCTGGGCCTATTTGTACACTTTTCATTACACCTTTTCCTGTACTACCCACTACAGATGTAAACGGAGGTGTTCTTATTATTTGCTCATCTTCAGGAGCAATTTCAGCAATAATTTCGAGAGTGCTATTACCTGCTCCAATTCCTTTTCGCCCATATAGCATATAGGGTTCATCTGGTAATTTTGCACTTAAAATAGAAGCATCAGCACCCAAATCTTCTAACTTGGCAATAGGGATTCCTCCAAGGTTAAAATCAAACTGTCCAATGGTAAATACCAACACATAATCATTAGGTTTAATAGCGTCTAGTACTTGATCTAGTAATGTTCCGTTAACATCATCAACAATATTTATTACTTGTGGAGAGCGGCCACAGGTCCAAGTATCTACCTGGCCACCAAAAATGGGGGCATAAGGAGATGCATTTTTATGATTAAATGCCACTATAGCAAGTCTATTATCTGCACAAGATTGAAAACTTGACCCTAAAATAAAAGCTTGCCCATCAATTAGAAACTCTACATCTTCATTTGTGAGAGCACTTTTAGCACCAAATGTTTTAACTTCAATATCTAGTAATGTCTCTATAAATTTCAATTTTTTAGTTGCATCATCAATTACTAATCCACTTAACGAGTTGTTAGCAATTTGTGCATTTTCTACTTGTGCCCAACCTTCATCGCCCTCTTTAATATATGTAAATGAAGACTCTGACCAATCATCGGATTCTCCTGGTGCTAAATCTTTGTATTTAGAACGCCAATAATAAGCCACTGAATCCGTATCTGGAATGGTAAAGCCTGACCACTCTGTTATAAGTGTTCCACTGGCTTCGCCCCTATTAGTGCTGCTAAAATCAGGGTTTGCATCAAGCTCAAATTCAACCGTTCTACTTTCTGATGGCTGGCTACTTATTTGTGCCATTAAGCTTATAGGCTTGCTGGTTACAATACTATAATTAGCAGGCGATAAATTTATGGTACCTGATAGTGGGATAAAGTAATTATAGAAAATTCTATTATTAATTTTGCTATGTTCGGTAAGCTTATTGGCAGGATCAAGCACAATTTCAAATGAATTTGTTCCGAAATTATCTTCAAAATTATTACTTATAATATAGGTTAATGTATCCGTATTGCGCACAGGTTTGTAAGTAATGGTATCATAGTCTATGATGGTGCCATTCTGCAAAGTTCTTCTCACAAAAACCTCCAATGAATCGTTTAGATAAGCCCCAAAATTTCTAACTCCCAGTTTGAGTGCAAAGGAATCTGCCTCGGCCGTTATTCCTTGGTTGGTAAGGGCAACGGGCTGCACATTATTAGCGATAATATCGTAATCGGGTATTTGAGTACCAAATAACTTAATGGCAGGGTCGCCATGCAAAGCCATTTGCTGAATTTGAGCGATATAGAAAGGTGCAGAAGAACCAATTGCTATGGCAGATAATTGCCTACCTGTTTCCTGCATAATTGCTCCTATGGATTTATCCATATAGTTTATATCGCTATAACCTATGGTGTAAAACAACGAGCTCCATCGGTTTAGAATAGAACTAAACCCATACGATGTATGTGCGATTACAGCAGTAGAACCCAAGTTAGGTGTTAAAATCCAATCTTCCCCAAAAATATAATCATCTAAATAAATGTTGCCTGCATTGCATCCATTCATCAAAATCAAAGGGTATTTCCCTTTATTATTATAGCCATTTAATGGGTCCGAAACAAAACCAATATCAATATCGGTAACATTAGGAGCCGAATGTCCAAAAAATGTAATTTGATTTAAGCCTGAATTTACTTCTTCACTAACATTTATAAACTCAACAGGCTCCGATGTAGTTTTAGACTGTGTAACCACTTCGCCACCTAAAAATAAACCTTGAGATATGGTTTTGTAACCATCTACATATCCTCTAAATATAGCCAATTCCGATTCGCTATTCCCTCCACTTAAATGGATTAATTTTTTTCGCCATAACTGATCAAAAGGCAATGATTCGTGCTCTATTACCTTGTTTAAATAGTTAATTACATCATTGGGCGAACTAGCACTTAATCTACCAGTAGGCACAGCGGATTCATACGTGGTAGATCCATTTAAACCTACAGTAAATGTTGCATCTGCACCTGGTTGCCCTGCCGTTGGCACCAAATCGTAATAGGTAAAATCGGATAATGGCCTACGGTAAAATTTATGGCCTACCAAAAGTGATTTGCCAATTATAAATAGATGTTGAGGGCTGCCCTTATCTACCATAAACTCCATAAAGTTATAAATGGATAATGGTGTTATTTCTCCATAGCTAAATTGGTTATAGAGTTGTTGAATATCAACTACTAATGTATCAAATCCGCCTCCTGTGGTAGTTGTTCTATACCCGGCATAAGCTCTAACAGCATCTAAAAAACCACTAGCAGGTTTCATTAATAAAGAATGACTAATGATAATGTAATTTGCAGAAGTACTCATTTGCCTAAACGATATTGGTTCCAGAACAGGCTCTATTGGGTTGAGGTCATTAACCCAAAGTGTTCGTGCAGAGGTGGCATCACTAAAACCACATTTAATGATATTGGCATCTATTTCTGTGTCAATAACAATTAATACATTTTCAGGATTAGTTATATCAAGCACCATTGCATTGGTGGGCACATTAGTAATTCTAACATCATTGCCGCCAGTTGCTTTGGCATCTAATACATACTTCTTGCCCGAAGCTCCACTCATATCAAAACCCTGCCCGTAATCCAATTTAATGTAGGATACAGATATATTGCTATTTGCCCCTCCATTTGTATTTACAGTAATTCTAACGGTAAGCTCTCCTGTTCCTGCTATATCAGTCCAACTAATCGGCTCATCAATTAAAAGGTTTTCAAACTCAACAAAATCATACGTGCCCAAAATAGTTAAACTACCTGTTGATGGGCCTACTTGAATAGTTATATTATGAGTTTGCTCATTACGCCCTACCAATAATAATTTTAGTTGTGGAGATGGAGCTGATGGAGCTGTTTGATTTACATTTACAATCACAATATCTCGTACAGGGCTTGAGTTTTCGATTATTCTGGCACCTGTAAAACCTTCGCCTATACCAAAAGTGGTAAGGCTGTTAAAAGAAGCTTGGGTTTCTCCTTGCGAATAATTATCGGAATAAACCGTAAGGTTTTCTTTTAAATGATACGTATCATTTGCTCCACCTGTAAAAGGTGTAGATGTAGCCATCCTTTTGCCATTGGTAGCCACAAGGTTGTAGGTTAAAAAGTAAGCCGTTGTATCAGAATAGAGATTATAGTAACTGTGTGGTTGGGTAGATGCAGGCTGATATAGGTTAGCATCTAACGTACCATCATTGGCTTGCCCATAAAAATCAATGTAATCCGTTGGATTAAAAACGGCATCATTTTCACCTTCAACAAAAATGGCAACTTCCACTCCCCTGTGGTAAAGCTGTATTCTACGTGGGTCAATGGATGAAACCGGAAAACCAACATTATTTAGGTTATCGTAGGTTAATCTATAAATACCTTCCTGCCCAACCTTAATCTTGAAATAAGTCTTAGTAAAATCAATCCACTCATTGCCATACGTTTGCGCATTAGCTCCTAGTGCTATAAAAGTAAAGGCGAGTATAAGAAGTAGCTTATTCATCCTTTTTATCCAAGTTTACCATTAATGAAAATATATGTGTGTAAAGCGATTCTGTTTGCTCACCAACTGAAGTGAGTGCATAATCTAATGAGATACCGCTATACTTAAAGCCTAAACCAAAAGTAGTTTCGGCAATGGGATACGTTGAACCATCAAAGTTTTTTAACTCTTGATAATTTTTAACTCCCATACGTAAAAATGCAATAGAGGCATAACTAACCTCTAACCCAATAGTGGGGTCAATTGCTCCTAACGATGATTTAAACAATGTATTTCGTTTGCCATCAAATGTAATAACAACATCTAATGTGGGCAAAAATCCAAATTTTTTATACTTAAATTGATAAGCTGCACCTAACACCATACGTGGTAATGCAACCTCTAATGTGGTAGAAGGAATAACATTGCCTGTTTGTGTATAGGTAGTAATTAACGAATCGGAATTATGGCTCCAGGCAGTAAACGTTCCGGTAATATCTCTTAACATAAGCCCAAACTGCCATTGCTTAAATTCATATTGTGCACCTGCATCTAAGCCAAAACCCCAACCAGTTGCAAACTGCCCTGCTTTACGATGGATAATTTTAAAGCTGCCTCCTACTTTTAAACCACCTAACACCGGTAACTTACGAGCGTACGAAGTAAAAAAGCCATAATCTGCAGCTGAGAAAAATCGAATATTATCATAATTAACGGCACCACTGGCATCGTATAAAAATCGCGTATCTGGGATATCATCTATCCCAAACCTTATAATCGAAAACCCAAGAGCACTTAACGAATCTAATGGCATGCTAAAAGCAGCGTAATCGTATTGGGCAATCCCTGAAAAATACTCTGCGTGCTGTAGTATCCCGTTATAATCGTTGGTTTGGTTTAATAAGCCAGCAGGGTTCCAATAGCCAGAAGTAACATCATTTACAATGGCAACTTGGGCATCGCCCATGGCAGCAGCACGAGCACCTACCCCAATGGCTAAAAATTCATTGGCATATTTAGGTGTACTAACTTGCGCCTGATTTACTATATTAAAACAGGTAAGAAAAAAAAAGATTAGTAATATCCGCATCAAGTATGTAAAAATAAGAGAATCATATAAGTAGGCTTCCTATTTACAGAAAATAGTTTTTGCAAATAATATATTTTATAGGTAAATATGAGGTTATGTAACCCATTCCACGCAAATATATTAGAGTGTGTTCGTACCTTTAGAAAAGTAAACGTAATAAATATGAAAAGCATTTCATTAATCTTAGTATTAACAATTACTCTTTTTAGCTGTGGAGAAGAATCAAATCTAACAGACGAACAAGTAGAGCAATATACAGAACAAGGCAAAAAAATTGCCCAAGCAAGCTTTAAAGCCTTAAGTGGCCAACTTAAAACTGCCATGAAAGCGGGTGGTGTTGCCAGTGCTGTTGGCTTTTGCAATGCAACTGCTTTGCCATTAACAGATAACTTATCAGCTAAATACGGAGCTGTAATTAAACGAACCAGTTTAAAATTAAGAAACCCTGCAAATGCACCTGATAGCATGGAAGCGAAAATGCTGAATATGTATTTAATTATGTCGCAAATGCGAAACCCGATAATGGTTCCTAAAATTTTAGAAAAGAATGAAAGTGAGATTCAGTTTTTTGCTCCTATTATGATTAAGAACGAAACTTGTTTAAAATGCCATGGCGTATCTGGGCAAACTATGAAAGAAGAGGATTACGCTATCATTAAAAAACACTACCCTAATGATGAAGCCATTGATTATAGAATGAATAAATTTAGAGGTATGTGGAGTATAACTTTACAAAGGTAAGTTTAACCGACCGTCATTATCCGGCTTGACCGGATAATCCCTATCGGGTTACCAACCGATTTGAGGCGGTAGCCTCAAGAGATTACCCAGTCTTACGCTGTGTAATGACGGTGTAAAATGTTGCTTTTAGAACAGTATCCTATACTGTGGTATAACCAACAACCCCATTTGATTACGCTGATCAATAGTACCTGTTGATACATTAAAAAACTCCTCAAATACATTTTCTCTGTTGGTAATGTTCTGTATATCTATTAACCACTCTTGAGATATTTTCTTGCCATTTAGGCGAAAGCCTATTTTAAAATCAGTTCTAAAATAAGGGTCGTATTGCAAGGAATACGCCTCAGATGTATTAAATACGGTTTCACCAGAAATAATAGATTGGTCAATATCTATTGGTGTATGAAATCTACCCCCAGAAAACGTAAGTTTAATATCTGTAGTTAACACACCCGACTTGCCAATTTTAAATTCTGAACCACCCAAGGTGTTTAATATGTACTTATTATTGAAGGCTGTATTTCGCCACACGTCATCGCTCCCTTGGTATTTTGAATCAAAAAAGGAGGCAGTAATTAGGAAATAATACGATTTGCTAAAGAATTTTTCCAACGTAAGCTCAACGCCATAATTTTTGCCGAATCCTGTATTAACCATATTGGGTTCTACTTCAATTCCAAAAGAAGCCCCAGAATTTAATATAGAAAACGAACTAGAAATGGCTTCAATTGGCACGTCAAAAAGATGTTGGTAATACCCTTCTACTTTAAAGTGAATATTTTTTCCTAAATTTTGATCTATACCTGCTGAAAAATGATGGCTCTTTGTAAAACCAATTTTGCTATTTGTATTTTCAGGAAAATTTCTAAATTGATAAAAATTAACTACTAAAGGCTGCATCTGGCTATGCAAGCCATAACCAAAGGTTAAATTCGTGTTGGTTCCTGCGGTGTACAAAAAACCTAATCGTGGCTCTAGCGCAGAAACATTACTTATTTCAAGGTTTTGAAAATGCAACCCGACCACAGCTCTAAACCTGTCAGTAAATTTGAGTTGATATTGCGTGTATAACTGAGTTAATAATGTGCCTCCTTCGGCATCAGTATATTTAAACCAGCTACCGTTTTCTTCACGTACACTATCTTGATAGTTAACATCGTAATAGTTTAGGTTAGCCCCAAATTCAATTTTATTTTTTGCATTAATTTTTGATACATATTTAGTGTTAATCGAGTATTTCGTTTGTGATTGATTTTGACGTACATCATCAATATTTTGATTCACAGGGTTATTCTCAAGTGAATCTATTATTACAGCCGAATGTTGGTAACTTGTGGCTACGGTAGTATTAATATAATTATTGGGGTTAAAGTAATACGTGTGTTTTAAGCCAATAACACCCATTTTTGCTGTGTTTTTCAAATCACTGGTCGAAAATACATTTCCTTGACTATCTGTATCTTCAGTTGGTTTAAAATGAATTTCGCTATTGCCACCCAAACCAAACAGTTTAAAACTGCCTGCCTTTTTTGTGGGAAAATCAAAAGCAAAAGTTAAATCTTGATATTCAGGCACTGCGGTTCCTGTTCCAAAATCCATACCTAGCGCTTTAAATACACCTAATGTTGAATACCTAAAATTAACCATATACGATGCACGAGAGTTTTTAGAAAAAGGACCTTCAGCACCAAGTTCAAATCCATTAAATCCGAGCTGCCCCACATATTCTCTTTTAAAACCATTTCCTTTTTTCATTTGTAAATCGAACACTCCCGAAACGGTGTTACCATAAGCGGCAGGGAAAGAGGAAGTAATAAAATCTGAGTTTGAGAGATTATTATTATTTAAGATACTAACTGGCCCACCTGATGAACCAAAAGAATTATAATGATTAGGACTAGGAATATCTATCCCATCCAAACGCCAAAGTAAGTTTACAGGTGAATTGCCGCGTACCACAATATCGTTTCTAGAATCGTTTGAATTAGATACCCCTGCATAATTACTTGCCATTCGAGCAATGTCGTTTCTGGAGCCAGCATACCTACGTGTTTCCTCTACATCAAAAGTTCGTACACTAGAAACTGCAGCTTCGTTGTTTATTATACGCTCGCTTTCAGCTGTAATCACAATTTCATTCATTGCTTGAATATCTTCTTCAAGGCTTGTGTTAATTATAAGCTGCTTACCCACCTCTAAAAGCTGTTGGTTTAGGTAGGTATCTTTATATCCAATAAAGCTAACTTTTATATTTACTCTACCTACTGGCACATTTTTTATTTCGAAATGCCCATCGATATCAGTTACACCTCCCAATAACGGATCTGTATTTAAAATAATTACAGTAACACCTATCATTGGATATTGAGAGTCAAGGTCGTTTATGGTTCCTCGTATGGTTTGGGTTTTGATTTGAGCTTGAGCACAAATTGCGGCAGCAGCTACAATTAGAAATACAGTAAATTTTTTCAACATTTTATTGTTTTTTTTGTTCGCTACAATTTTAGCTAGCTTTTAGATTGGTTACTAAAAAAAGAATGCCGAAGTGTTGAAAAGGAATGATTAAGTGTTGAAAAGGAAGGGTTACCATCCAATGGGACGTATTTGTGGTGAATGGATAGGTTATGCTTGTTGCAAACGGTAGTGTTCAACTAACTCACGAGGAAAATTACGAGACACAGGAATTTCAAAATCAATTCCTTCTACTCTTAGTACCAATGTTCTTGCATTACCCGTAACTTCAGTTATATAAGCCCTATTTACCAAATACGATTTATGGCATTGTAAAATATCTTGATCAGTTTCAATTTTACTTAACAAGTTTTTCAAAGTTATCCTCCATAACTGTTTTTTAATTTCGCCTCCTACTCCATTCCAAAAAACAGTTACGTAATTACCTCCCTCTGCTTTAACACAAAGTAGATCTTTACTTGAAACAATAACTGAGATACCTCCATCTGTAGGTATTTCTAAATTAGTTCTATCATTTAAGGTCGTTTCAGCCTTACTCATTGCATTAGTAACAACTTGAGCCAACTTAGTGTTTTGAGCAAACAACTGCCTCTCCAAAATATAATTTGCCATTAGAATAGGAAATATTCCAACAGAAAAGGTCATTCCTATATTCTTAATTAAGCTAATAGGCGCAATATGTGATGCCCCGTATTCATCTCCAATATTGTTAAATAGCCAAATGCCATAAATCCAATTTAGAAGTGCTATCAGTAATAATATTTCAATCATAAAAAGAATGTTTTTCCAAACATTCCAACTGTTATGGTTAAACCAACTGGAAATAATTATCGGCTGTATTTGTAAAGCGAAATACGAAACCCAAAAAGAAATTAAGCCATAGCCCGACAAATAGAGTAAAGGTGACCCCATTTCATTAATTTCAAACGGTTTAAATACATATAAAAACCCTGTAACAAAAAAACCTATTACTACACTTAGTAATAGTGCTTGCCTAAATGATTGCACAAAAGGAAAAGGTTTTAGAAGCCAGTTTTTCACTCAGATATTATTATTGGTTTGTCTAATTTGAGATTGCAACTACTTTACAAGGTTCTTAAATATTCTAATATCTCACGAGCTTGTTCTTCCGTTAACCCCATATCCGTCATAGGTACATTATTATACTCTTCTAATAATGCTTTTGCGGTTTCATTCTTTTCCAACATTTCTTGAGGATTTAAGATCATATTCATAACCCATTCTGGAGTTCTTCTTTTTAAAATATCTTTAGGAGCTGGCCCAATAAACTTTACCGTTGGTTTATGACAAGCACTACACATTTGGTTGTATAGCTCTTCTCCGCTTTTGGCCATTGTTTCATCAATTGCTTCTTCAATCGTTATGGAAATTACAGGCCCGATTCCTTTATCCTCCAAATTAACAACGCTTGTTACTTCTGTAACTTCTTCTACCACAGGAGTTTGTTCCTCCACAACGGTTTCTTCCTTTTGATCAGAGGCAACTCCACCGCAGGAATAAATAAAAATGAAGGAAAGTAGTAGGTAGGTATTAAGTAAGTATTTCATCTTCTTAGGTTTTGTTTGCTTAAAAATAAAATCAAAAAAGAGATTTTTAAAGAAATACAGGTTTTGAGATAGAATTTATTTCAAATCATTCACTTGTTGCCAAATCTAACAAGGCGCATTTCAATATTATTCGGTGAAGAATAAAGCTGTGTTGTCATTAGTACTAAACCAACATCTTTAGCATAAAAATTATCATTATACCTTATTCCATGCTTATAATCTTCCTGTAAAGGTTCAATTCTTCCTTTAAAGTTTAAACAACTAAAAGATCCAGCAGGCACATCGATTAATTGGACGGAATCAACAAGCATATATGTTGCTATGGCAAGAGGGTCTTCGTCCAAACCAATCGATTTTTTTACTTCTATTTCGGAATCTAAACTAAAGTAAAGGGTAGTATTCGGATATATATATGATGATTGCAAAGAATCATATAATATGTTTCTTCGTGATCGGTTTCCCAAAAATGTCCCTGATTTAATATAAAACACTCGTCCATCAATTATCGTATCTTTTTCAATGTATAAACTATCAGTTGCATAATAAGTAGCACTTCCATCAGGAGTTACATCATACCAATCATACACCCAAAAATTTCCAACTTTTAAATTCGTGTACTCTGATACGGTTTCCTCTTTATTGGGATCAACATCATTTGTTGCACAAGATGATACAATAACACTAATTAATGTAATTCCCAAAGCAATGTTCGCTTGTATTTTAATCATAAGATTGCAAGTTTTTCTAATGGCTTAACGCTATTCTTCCATTTATAGTATAACCTTAAAATCAAAGTCTAGTTTTTAAACTTAAATTTCATATACTTTATGTTCTCTCCTGCATCATTGTGCTTCTTCTCATACCTAGTTTGAATGCCATAATGATCGGCATTTAAGGGTGAACTGTATAGATTCATCGTGTATTCTAAGTCTATGATATCGTTGCGTTCTGCCAATATCTCTAGGGTATATTTAAATAACCCTGTGTTATCTGTTTTAAACTTAAACCAGCCATCAGGTGCTAAAATAGTTTTATAAATATCTAAATACCTTGTGTGTGTTAGCCTTCTTTTTTCGTCTCTATCTTTTGGGCGAGGGTCGGGAAAAGTAAGCCAAATTTCATCCACCTCATTGGGATCAAAAAGTTTCTCTAATTCGAGGATATGTGTACGCAGAAAAGCCACATTATCGAGCTTTTCCTCTATCGCCTGGCTGCTGCCTACCCAAATTCGTTCGCCTTTTAAATCTATGCCAATAAAATTGGCATCATTTATTTGGCGTGCTAAGCCGATGGTGTACTCCCCTTTGCCGCAGGCAAGTTCTATTGCAATTGGGTTTTCATTTTTAAATTGAAGTTTATTCCAATTTCCTTTAATCTTATCAAATAATGGTTTCCCAATTTCTAAGGTGTTAGCTCTTTGGGCTAGTTCTTCAAATCGTTTTAATTTATTTCGCATGTAATTTTTTGTTTGCCACAAAGACAGAAAGGCACAAAGAACCACAAAAAGAAACAATCATCAAACCACTAATTCGTGAAACTTCGTAACTTAGAAACTCGTTCGCGACTGATTTGCTACAAATTTTCTATTTCTGCCACCACAAAAGTAGAGCCGCCAATAAAAATCAAATCATCTGAATCTGCATTTTTTTTGGCATGATCAATCGCAAGCTTTACAGATGTATAAAAATCTCCTAAAAGACCCAACCCTATGGCTGATGACTGTAAAACCTTTGCCTCGAGAGCCCTAGGTATATCCGCAGCACAAAAATAATAGATAGCCTCTTTGGGTAATAGATTTAGCACTTCATCAATTGATTTATCATCAACCATTCCCCAAACAATATGTAATTCATTATATGAATAGGAACTTAACTGATCTACAATTATTTGCACGCCATCAACATTATGCCCAGTATCGCAAAGTACTATTGGATTTTTTTCCAATTGTTGCCAACGCCCTTTGAGACCAGTGTTTGCAATCACGTTTTCAAGCCCTGCTCTAATATGCTCTTCGGTTATGCTAAATCCTTTTAATAAGTCGATGGTTTGCAATACGCCTAGTAAATTGTATTGCTGATAATTACCTTTTAAATCAAGCTTTAATCCTTCGATGGTAATTTTGTTGGCGCTAATAACATTATATCTTTCTGCGGTGGCTTGCTCGATAGAGTATTTATCTGTTGCAAAAGTTACTGAAGTACCTTCTTTATTTGCCTTATCAATAAATACTTTTTCAATTACAGGCTGCTTTTGACTTATAACCACAGGCACATTGTTCTTAATAATTCCTGCTTTTTCAATAGCAATCTTTTCTAAGGTATCTCCTAATAAGGATTGGTGATCTAGCCCAATATTAGTTATTAACGAAACTTCGGGTGTGATAATATTGGTGGAATCGATCCTACCTCCCAACCCAACTTCGATAATGGCAATATCAACCTTACTTTTACAGAAATAATCAAACGCCAAGGCTACGGTAATTTCAAAAAAAGAAGGAGAAATTTTCTTAATTAAGGGTTTTATTCGTCCTACAAAATCAACCACACTACTTTCAGGTATTTCCTCTCCATTAATGCGAACACGTTCTGTAAAAGATTTTAAATGTGGCGAAGTGTATAAACCCACTTTATAGCCTGCTTCTTGCAATATGGAAGCCAGCATATGTGAAGAGCTCCCTTTACCGTTGGTGCCTGCAACATGAATGGATTTAAAATCATTTTCTGGATTGCCCATTGCCTGCATTAATTCAACAATATTGCCCAAATCAACTTTATAGGCCGCTGGCCCAATGCGCTGAAACATCGGTAAGTTATTATAGAGATAATCAAGGGTTTGCTGGTAGTTCATAAAATTGAGCTTACCCTGAACCTATTTCAGGGCTTAGTATTTAAAGATTCCGAAACAAGTTCGGAATGACGATTAATTTTAACT
>CAZQWZ010000039.1:0-16041 GCA_964596935.1 uncultured Roseivirgaceae bacterium | reverse complement strand
TTCATCCCATTTACACTATTAGAAACATTATAATTAATGATAGGATTCGCAATGATGATACTAAAAAATGTCATTTCCCTACGCTGATTTTATTTTAAAAATTCCACTCTCAGAATGACGTGTTTATTAGTTTATTCGGGATTTATATGGGTAACCCTTATTATATTTTATATATAATGCGTTTTTTTTGGTAAAAGCCGCTAGTTTTGTGCGGCAAATAAATGTCCTTATTTGCACTATGTCTTTAGACCCCACAAAGTTCCTTTTTGAAGCACTTACATACGATGATGTGCTCTTATTACCTCGTTATTCAGAGGTTTTACCTCGCGATGTTTCTACTAAAACTCAACTGAGTAAAAACATTACATTAAACGTTCCGTTTGCTTCTGCTGCGATGGATACTGTTTCTGAATCAGAAATGGCTATTTCAATGGCGCAAGAAGGAGGCATTGCTTTCATTCATAAAAATATGACGATGGAGGCGCAAGCTGCACAAGTGAGAAAGGTAAAGCGCTCTCAAAGCGGCATGATATTAGATCCAATAACTCTGCCAAAGGAGGCAGCTATTGGTGAAGCTAATAACATTATGCGGGAGAATAAAATTGGTGGTATTCCAATTATTGATAAAGCAGGAAAGCTCATTGGTATTATTACAAATCGCGATCTTAGGTTTTTAACAGATATGAGTGTTTTAGTAGCAGATGTAATGACCAAAGACAACATCATTACAGTAAACGAAGGAGTTGATTTGCCAGCTGCCGAAGCAGTTCTTATGCAGCATAAGATAGAAAAATTACCTATTATTAATTCAAAAGGCGTTCTTACAGGCCTTGTAACTTATAAAGACATCCTTAAAAAACAAGATAGGCCCAATGCATGTAAAGATGAGTTTGGAAGGCTTAGAGTTGGAGCAGCCGTTGGTGTAACGGCCGACTTAATGGCTCGGGTTGAGAAATTAGTTGAAGCTGGAGTTGATGTAGTAAGTATTGATACCGCTCATGGTCACTCAAAAGGGGTAATGGATGCATGCAGAAAAGTAAAAAAGGCCTTTACAACCATTGATGTTATTGTAGGTAATATAGCCACTGCCGAAGCTGCTGTAGCATTGGCAGATGCAGGCGCAGATGCCGTTAAAGTGGGTGTTGGCCCTGGTAGTATTTGTACCACCCGAGTTGTTGCGGGTGTAGGCATGCCTCAGCTTTCTGCAGTAATAGAAACAGCCAACGCATTAAAAGGCAGAAATGTTCCTGTAATTGCCGATGGCGGCATTCGTTTTTCTGGTGATGTGGTTAAGGCATTGGCCGGTGGGGCAAGTAGTGTTATGGTAGGCTCTATGTTGGCAGGCACCGAAGAAGCTCCTGGTGAAGTAATTATTTTTGAAGGAAGAAAATACAAATCATATCGTGGAATGGGATCTATTGAAGCTATGGAAGATGGATCGAAGGATCGATATTTTCAAGATGCGGAAGAAGATGTAAAAAAGCTAGTTCCTGAAGGAATTGTAGGAAGAGTGCCCTATAAAGGGTTGGCTTCCGAAGTTATCTTTCAATTAGTAGGTGGCTTAAAAGCAGGTATGGGTTATTGTGGCTCACCTGATTTGGAGGAACTTAAAAATTCAAAATTTGTAAAAATTACAAATGCAGGAATGTTAGAAAGCCATCCCCATGATATCAGTATAACAAGAGAGGCCCCTAATTATAGTAGATAACATGCATACAGCTTCGTTGGAGTGTTAAACTTTAACCAAGTTGTAAAATCTAAAATTTCATTTTAGTACATTTGGATTAATAATTGTTGTGGCAAACAACTAATCAAACACACTTTGTCTAAAAAGTTAACAGCTCAAATAGCATTAGGTTTATCCGTTCTGGCTTGGCTCTCCTTGTCAATAGTAGATTTATCTAATCAGTTTAGTGTTGGTAATAATATCGATTCTGGGTTTAATGAAAAACTCCCAAATCTTCTGTTTTTTGCTTATGTATTATCGATTTTTACTTTTTATAAAGCAAGAGTAGAGTTAGCCGATAGGTTAAATTTAATCGATCTCCTGTGGAAAATATTTGTAACAGGAATGCTAACAACCATTGTATCGTTAAGTATTCGTTCGCTGGATTTTGTATTGGGAGGCAGCCAATTAATTCAAAACATTCTTGTTATAAACTTGTTGTTCCTAATTAACCTGGGCCTTTTAACCGCCTTCTTGATTGCCACATTTGTTGTTTGGAAACGACTCATATTATATCAAAAAAACAAGAGACTTCTATTTCTCTGGACCATTTTCGAATACATTCTTTTTGGCAGTATTTTACTTGATTTTACCTCAATATCTGGGAAAGAATATTTTTTAGTAATAGTAGTTGCACTAAGTTTAATAGTATCTGTTAACATGAAATGGGTTGCATTTTTGAGTTTTAAACAAAAGTGGAAAAGCATATTACTCCTTCTTTTAACATTATTATACTTGGTTTATTTTTATATGAACCTCACAACTTATCGAAACTCTTATGAGTTTTTATCGCTGCTATCAAACAGTATGTTTATTAGAGGAGCGTTTGTTTTTACATCATCGTATGCGGTTTTTTCACTTTTAGTAATTGTTTTTAATTTACCTACTACTTCTGCTTTTGAACAAAAATTGAAAGAAGTTGTAAATTTTCAACGATTAAGCCAATCTATACAAACTGAAAATAACGAAGAACAGGTACACGAAATTTTGCTCGAAAGTGCGGTTAGAACGGTTGAAGCTGATGCTGCTTGGATAGAGTTAAAATCATCTGAGGAGCTATTTTTAGACAGAATAACCTATGATAAAGTATCAGCTGTAAAATCTAATTTTTCAAAATCCGGAGTAACTTTTATTAGCAAAATTGCCTCTAATGAAAACAAAAAGGCAGGCGTATCAGGAAGATTAAAAGCGGGAGATTACAGATCTGTCGCTTATTTTCCAATTTGGATTGATGATATCCAAGAAGGAACACTCTACTTATTAAAAGAAGTTAGGGATGGGTTTACAAATGAATTAATAGAATTGATTGAGACGTTCACAAATCAAGCTGCCATTTCAATAGCAAATTTTAGAATGCTACATGAGGCAATTGCAACAGAGCGGTATAAAGAAGAGTTGAAAATTGCCAAGCTCGTTCAAGCTAAACTTTTGCCTTCGCAATTAGATGTAAATAACGATTTTGAAATAAGCTCATTTACCATTGCGGCAGATGAAGTTGGTGGGGATTATTATGATAGCTTTAAAATTAGTGAAACTAAAACGGCTCTTATAATTGGTGATGTTAGTGGAAAAGGAACTTCGGCAGCTTTCCATATGGCCCAAATGAAAGGCGTGTTTTTGGCATTGGCGCAATTGGATCTGTCGCCTGCCGAGTTTTTAGATAAAGCTAATTTGGCCATAAGTTCGGGGCTAGATAAAACCTCTTTCGTTACGATTTCGTATTTTGTAATAGATAGTACAGATAAATCAATAGAATTTGCCCGAGCTGGCCATGTACCATCCCTATTTTTTAATAAGGAAAACAACGAAGCCAGTTATTTTAAAAATAAAGGATTAGGGCTTGGCATAATTAGAGGAGAAAAATTTAAAAAATATATTCAACAATCATCCTCAAATTATAAATCAGGAGACATATTGGTGTTATACACCGATGGAATTACAGAAGCTCAAAATAAAGATAAAGACGAGTTTGGATATGATAGGCTATTAAAATTAGTAGAGAAAAATAAAAATAGTAATGCAGAGGTTATTCAAAAAAAGATAATTGATGGGCTTTATGAATTTTGTAATAATGAATTATTAGAAGATGACTATTCGCTAGTGGTAGTAAAATTTAAATAAATATGGTAGAAATAAAAATTCAAGTAGAAGATAGCATAGCACTAATTATTATCGATGGAGATATTGATGCTAGCTCATCTATTCAATTAGATGAAAGTTTAAATCAGCAGCTTGAAAACAAGCAAGTAAGTGTTATAATTGATTGTACCGATCTTAAGTATATTTCTTCGGCTGGGTTAGGCGTTTTTATGTCGTACATAGAAGAGTTTAGTGCCACAAATCAAAAATTTATACTCTATGGTTTAAGCGATAAAGTAAAAAGTGTTTTCGAGATGCTAGGCTTGGATCAATTAATGAATATTGTGCCAACTAAATCAGAAGCTCTTAGTTTTTTAAATGAGGCATAGCATTCAAATATATTGCAATAGAGAAAACCTGGCTAATGTTAGGAAATTCGTAACCGAATGCCTTAAAAGCACGCATCTAACAGATATTGAAGTAAATGCACTTGTGCTTGCGGTTGATGAAGTATGTGCAAATGTTATAATCCATTCGGCCCAATGCAATGATAAAAAAACGCTAGATGTATTTGTAGATACTAAAAATGATAACATCACTTTCGAGGTAATAGATAGAGGTTCGGGGTATGATTTACGAAATCATAAAATGCCAAAATTAACTGAGATTATTAAAACAAAAAGAAAGGGAGGCGTAGGCTTAATGTTGGTTCAAAAAATAATGGATAAAATAGATTTCATTCCGAGTAATAAAGGAAACATTATTCGTTTAATTAAACATATCTAGTGCTGTTTTAGATGTTTCCTTTAAATTGCGCCCATTATAATTTTCAAATGAGATTAATTCAGATTACAATTCTATTTATTGCGTTAAGCTATGCCTCTTCGTTTACAGCTGAGGCCCAATCTAAAAAATATTTTTTTGCAGTTGGCGATGATAAACATTATGCCGATGAATTTAAGTATGCCTATTCAAAAAATAATTTTAAGGAAGACATTAAAAAAGATAGTATTCGATCTTATTTAGAATTATACATCAACTTTAGGTTAAAGGTAAAGGAAGCAAAAGCACTTGGCTATGACACTACTGCTGCCTTTAAGCAGGAATTTAAACAGTATAAAGGGCAGTTAGAAGATTCGTATTTAAGCCCGAAAAAGGAACAAGAAGCATTAGTTAAAGAAGCTTACGAACGTAATAAATGGGAAATAAGAGCCTCTCATTTATTAATTAGAGTGGCAGAAGGCGCAAGCCAAAGCGATACGCTTAAGGCTTTAAAAAGAATAACAGAGTTTAGAAATAGAGTTGTTGCAGGCGAAGATTTTTCGCAATTAGCAAAGGTCTCATCAGACGACCCATCAGCTAAACAAAATGGAGGAGACTTAGGTTATTTCACAGTTTTTCAAATGGTTTACCCATTCGAATCGGCTGCTTATAACACACCCGTTGGCGAAGTTTCTATGCCTATCCGAACGCAGTTTGGCTACCACATTATTAAGGTAATTGATAAAAGACCCAATGAGGGGAAATTACAAGTTGCACATATTATGGTGCGATCAACGACTAAAAATGGGAAAGAAGCACAGCTAGCAGCGGAGAAAAAAATCAATAAAATTGATTCGCTTCTAAAAAATGGAGCCGATTGGGATGAGTTATGTAAAACATACTCAGATGACCAAAATTCAAAAACTCAGAATGGTTTGTTAAAACCATTTAGGAGAGGACAAATTGTTCCTGAATTTGAAGAAGTCGCCTTTCAGCTTGATACTATTCATACTATTTCTAAGCCTGTAAAAACACAGTTTGGTTGGCATATTATTAAGCTAGTTAAAAAAATACCGCTAGGTAGCTACGAGGATGAAAAGGCCAACTTAGCAAAAAGGATAAAAGGAGATAGCAGGTCGTCCATGCCAAGGAATGAAATGCTGAAGGCCTTAAAAAAAGAGAATGGGTTTCAAAAAAACGAGGTAGTGGCTAATAAATTGATGGCGTTGCCGCCATCGGTTATCATTAAAAATAAATGGCAGTTTGATAGCGTAAAATTAAGCGATACAACAAGGCTTTTTTCAGTTGGCAATACAAAAATATCATCAGCTCAATTTTTATCTAGCTTTAATCAATCACCTTTTAAAAGTGGTGCAAACCAAAAAACAATAATGCAGCATAAGCTATCTAATTACGAAGACTCTTTGGTAATTAGTTACGAAAAAAACCGCTTGCCTAATAAGTACCCAGAATTTTCGTTTTTAGTTAAGGAGTATTATGATGGAATATTGCTCTTTTCGATTATGGAAGACTCTGTTTGGAACCAATCGATGAAAGATACTTTAGGTTTAAGAGCATATTATTTAAGTAATCAAGATAAATATGTTACTCATGTGATGGATACAACTATTTTTTCGAGCGATGCTAAAGCAACCTTGGATGGGGTAATTTTAAATTTGCCCACACAATTAAATACGGATGATTGGAACACGCTTAATTTGAAACTATTAAAGGAAAACAATGTAAGTCCATTAACTTTGCAAATTGTATCAAAAAACGAAGCAGAATGGGGTAAGGCCATCTCGTTTAAGAATTCTAATGTAGATAAAACTTTTGAGATAGAGAATACGTGGTATTGGGTAAGAATTTCTGAAGTAATTGTTTACACACCTTTAAAAGAAATTAAAGGGAAGGTTATGTCAGATTATCAATCTTACCTAGATAAAAAATGGATTGCTGATTTAAGAAAGAAGTATCCTGTTAAAATTAATAAGAAGCAACTAAATAAAGTATATGCACATTTTAAAGCAACCGATTAAGTTTTTTGCTGCATTCATATTTTTAATACTTTCAGGTTGTGAGTTATTACAAGTTAAAACTGAAACAGAAGAAAAGGAAGTTGAAGAAAAGCCTGTTGCCAGAGTAAACGAGACCTATTTATACGAAAGTGATTTGCACGGAATGGTACACAAAGAAACTTCTGAGGCCGATAGTGCCGCTAGAATTGAGCGATACGTAAAAAATTGGGTGCGTAAGCAATTATTAATTGATGAAGCAAAATCAAAAATCGATTTTGATGAAGCCGATTTGGAAAGGAAAATATTGAATTATAGGTATAGTTTAATTGCCTATCAGTATCAAACATATTATATAAATCAGCATATTAATAAAAATGTGAATGATGAGGAAATTCAATCTTATTACGAATCTAATCATGATAATTTTCCATTAAAGCAAAATATAATTAGAGGTAAGTATATTAAACTACCCGATGATTCGCCAAAACTAAATCAAGTAAAAAAGCTGTTGCTTTCTTCGAAAAAAAAGGATGTTTTAGCATTGCAAGAGTATTGTTTTAGTTATGCAATAAATTTTACTTTGGTAGATTCAATATGGATAAATTTTGATGATTTGGTAAAAGGGTCTCCTTTTGCCGAAATACCCAATACGGTACAATTTTTAAGGAACAGAAAATACGCAGAAGTTGCAGACGAATCGTTTAAATACTTTTTAAAAATATCAGAATATAAAAAAACAGATGATATTTCGCCATTGGAAGTGGTGAAGGATCAGATTGTTGATATTATTATAAATAAGCGTAAAGTAGCATTAGCAAAAAATTTAGAGAAGGAAGTTTATAATGAAGCAAAAAAGCAAAATTCATTTGAAATTTATAGGTAGCATATTAGCCGCAATATTAATTTCATCAACATACAGTTTTGGCCAAGAAGCCGAACCTAAGGTGATAGATGAAATTGTAGCCAAAGTAGATGATAACATAATTTTGTTATCAGATATTGAATACATGTATTTAGATATGGCTTCTAGAGGAGCCATTGGTGGGCCAAACCCTCGCTGCCAAGTATTACAAACATTAATTACTTCTAAAATGCTATTAGCTATTGCTGAAGTTGATTCAGTAGAAGTAATGGATGTAGAAGTAGATATGGCACTAGAGCGGAGGATGCAATACTTTATTTCTCAATCAGGTGGTTCTGTTGATGCGCTTGAAGAATATTACGGGAAATCTTTAGAAGATATTAGAGATGAAATGCGTGGAGACATGAAAGATCAAATGGTGGCTCAACGAATGAAAGATCAGATTTCATCTGGTGTTACCATTACACCTAAAGAAGTAAAGAAATTTTTTGCTCGTATCCCTAAAGATAGCTTACCCTATTTTTCTGAAGAAGTTGAAGTATCTCAAATAGTTAAAATTGCTAAAATTGGTAAGAGCCAGAAACAAGATGTTGAAAGCAAACTTTTCGATATAAAAAGGCAAATTGAAGGCGGAGTAGATTTTGGCACTTTGGCCGAAAAACATTCAATGGATCCAGGTTCGGCCAAAACAGGAGGAGAATTACCGGGGTGGTATAAAAGGGGTGAGCTAGCACCTGAATATGAAGCCGTTTGTTTTCAGATGAAAGTAGGTGAAATTTCAGATCCTGTAGAATCTGATTTTGGGTTTCATATTATTCAATTATTAGAGCGTAGAGGCAACGAATTTAGATCAAGACATATTCTAATTATTCCTTCTTCTTCTGATTTAGATATTGACCAGGCAGAACATGAACTTGACAGTATTCGCACATTAATAGATGATAAAAAGATTGTTTTTGAGAAGGCTGCGAAAGAATTTTCGGATGATAAAATGTCGGCTCCAAGCGGAGGATTTTTCCTTGATAATTCTGGAGCCAAAAGAATTTCGGTTGATCAATTAGACCCTACAGTGTTTTTTATGTTAGATAGCATGAAAGTGGGTTCTATTTCGAAACCAATTAGTTTTAGAATGCAAGATGGTAAAGAAGCGGTTCGAATTGTGTATTATAAAGATCGATTTGAGCCGCACCGGGCCGATTTAGCAAACGATTGGCAAAAAATCCAAGAAGCTGCTTTAAATGAGAAAAAGAGTAAGGCCGAACAACAATGGGTAACAGATTCGATTGATAGAGTTTATATTTACATTGATGACCAGTTTAAACATTGTGAAATAATAAGACGATAACTGTATGAGCGAAGCCAACGAAGTAGAATTAGCAGATGCATTGCATAAGGCTTATAATGACCTTAAGCAGGAGATAGGAAAACAAATTGTAGGGCAAGAGGATACCATCGATCAATTATTAATATCAATTTTTAGCCAAGGGCATGCTTTATTAATTGGAGTGCCTGGCCTTGCCAAAACCTTATTAATTCAAACGTTATCGCAAGTATTAGATTTAGAGTTTAATCGAATACAGTTTACCCCAGATTTAATGCCCTCGGATATTTTGGGCTCCGAAATGTTGGATAAAGAAAGAAACTTCCAATTTATAAAAGGCCCCATATTCGCTAATATTATTTTGGCAGATGAAATAAACAGAACACCTCCTAAAACACAGGCAGCACTATTAGAGGCAATGCAGGAAAGAGGTGTAACAATTGCAGGTAAACATTATAATTTACCTCCTCCGTTTTTTGTGTTGGCAACCCAAAACCCAATTGAGCAAGAAGGCACGTATCCATTGCCCGAAGCACAATTAGATAGGTTTATGTTTAATATATTTTTAGACTACCCTAGTTTAGAAGAAGAAAAGCGGATTGTAAACCTTACTACTACCGATGAAGAGCCTACTATAAATAAAATACTTAGTAAGGAAGAAATTATCGCTTTCCAACATTTAGTTAGAAAGGTGCCTGTAACCGATAATGTAGTTAGTTATGCCGTTAATTTGGTACATAAATTAAGGCCAAATTCAGATCTGTCATCAGATCTTACCAATGAGTTTATCGAATGGGGCGCAGGCCCAAGAGGCTCTCAAACATTAATTTTGGCGGCAAAATGCCATGCTATTTTAAAAGGTAAATATTCGCCAGATATTGAGGATGTAAAAGCGATTGCTGTACCAGCATTAAGGCATCGTTTAGTGCGTAACTTTAAAGCAGAAGCCAAAGGCTATTCGGTTGATAAGTTGGTACGGGAGCAGCTTTAAAAGACGTTAGATTATTAGATGCTAGACACAAGACTTTTAGCTAATGTTTAAAGAGATTTAAAGGTGAATATATTAGAAATATCAACGAAAATAGGAGCCTGGAAATTTGGTAACTATGCTTCTACAAAACATTTAAAACATCTTCGAGGAATTCAATTTAATATAAATACTGAATATATAAATAGCAAAGACATAGTTTATCTATTTGCCATAGATGAGGAAATTGTTTATGTAGGAGAGACCTCGAATTCTTTAAAAGCACGTTTGGAATCATATCGTTATGGGAATAGCTATGAAAAGGACACCGATAACAGGGTTAAAATCGCCATAACTGTTGCATTAGAAGAGAACAAAAAGGTTGGTGTTTATTATATTAAACCGACTACGGAGTATTTTTTTAATGGAAATCTATTATCCCTTCCATTATCAAAACCGATTGAAGAATATTTAATTTCAGAAATTGGCCCTATTTTGAATAAGAAAGGGAATTAGAAAGCTAGGTTTAATAGGACGTCTCTTTTTTTCTTTGTCTAATGTCTAGCATCTAATAATCTTACGTCTAATACTCATAAAAACCTTTACCAGACTTTCTGCCCCAATGCCCCGCATCTACTTTTTGTTGCTGAATGCGGTTGGGTCTAAATTTAGGATCTTGGTGAAAAGCATTAAACATACTTGTGGTTACACTAAAGTTGGTGTCAACACCAATTAAATCCATAAGTTTAAAAGGTCCCATTTTAAATCCACTAGCTTCCATAAGTTTATCAATGCCTTCAACGTTAGAAACACCTTCTTCGAGCGTTTTAAGGCCTTCCACATAAAAATGACGCGCTACTCTGTTTACGATAAAACCAGGGGAGTCAGCAGCCATTACAGCTATTTTGCCAATGTTTTTAGCGAATGCAGTAACTTGCTTAACCACACTTTTACTAGTTGAGGCTCCAGAAATTACTTCAACCAATTTCATTATATGTGCAGGATTAAAAAAATGAAGTCCAATAACTTGTTGGGGCCTCTTTAATAAAGCTGCAATTTGAGTTACTGGTATGGAAGAGGTATTGGTAGCAAGTATGGTATGCTCAGAATTCACTTTCTCTAATTGAGCAAATACTTGCTGCTTAACCTCTAGTTTTTCTACAATTGCCTCAATAATTAAATCAGCTTTAAGCTCATCGAGACTTTCAACTGTTGTTAAGTTTCCTAATGCTTTCTGTTTCGTTTCTTCATCTAACTTGCCTTTTTCAATACCTTTGGTAAGGTTGCTTGCAATTATTTTAAAAGCATCAGTAACTGCATGGTGGTTTACATCAAACAATATGGTTTTGTAACCAGCCATTGCGGCAACCTGAGCTATTCCTAACCCCATAGTGCCAGCACCAATTACACCTACTGTTTTTATTTCTTTCATAGTATCACGTCATTGCGATCCCGATTGTTATCGGGAGAAGCAATCTGTTGTTAATAAAGAGAATGCAACGAAAACACAAATATTGATGTAAGAGAATAACTATACTCATGTTTTCTACGCATTGATGTTTATTATAATTTTAAAACGATTTAAACTGCTCTAAAAAGCGAACATCGTTTTCTGTAAATAATCTAAGGTCGTTTATTTGCCATTTTAGCATGGCCATTCGTTCCATTCCCATGCCAAAGGCAAAACCAGTATATTCTTCAGGGTCGATATTTGCACTAGTTAAAACATTAGGGTCAACCATGCCGGAGCCTGCAATTTCTACCCAGCCACTGTACTTGCATATATTGCAGCCACTACCGCCACAAATATTACACGATATATCAATTTCTGCACTAGGTTCCGTAAACGGAAAGTATGAAGGCCTAAATCTAATTTTGGTATCACTGCCAAACATTTCTTTTACAAAGAAATAAATGGTTTGCTTTAAATCTACAAAGCTTACGTTCTTATCAATAAACAATCCCTCAACCTGGTGAAATATACAATGAGCTCGTGCCGAGATGGCTTCGTTTCTAAAAACTCTACCTGGGGATAAGGTTCTAATAGGAGGCTTCTCATTCTCCATAACCCTAATCTGTACTGAGGATGTATGTGTTCTTAGAGCAATGTCAGGATCTTTTTCAAGGAAAAATGTATCCTGCATTTCACGAGCAGGATGATTAGGAGGGAAATTTAGGGCAGTAAAATTATGCCAATCATCTTCAATTTCGGGCCCTTCGGATACGTTAAAGCCAATTTTTGAAAAGATATCAATTATCTCATTTCTTATAATGGTTATTGGATGGCTGCTCCCCAAAGGAGCAAAAGAACTTGGCAATGTTAAATCAACTTTTGATTCAGTAACTGATGATGAATTAGAATCTAATTGAGAAATAAGCTCTTGAAATTTACTTTGCGCTTGATTTTTAAGTTCGTTAATATGAAGTCCAAACGCTTTTTTCTCTTCGTTTGGTATTTCTTTCATCTTACCAAAAAGGTCTCCAATTACACTTTTCCGGCTAATAAATTTTATGCGAAAAGCTTCAAGCTGCTCTTGCGAAGAGGCTTTAAACTTTTGAATTTCATCTTTAAGATTATCAATATCTACCATACTACTATTTTGAATGGTACAAAAGTACTTTGATTATGCCTTTCTATGAACGACTAGTCAGTTTTATTTGCTTTTATGGCTTCAAGCAATTTTCTTTTCTTTCTGCCACCCCGTGTTCTTACTTTATGGATAATAAGCTGATCTAAAAGTATACTTATCAAAAAGCAAGCGAATATTATAATTGGGAGAAGGATATGATCTCCCTGGTCTTTAAAAAAAGTTACAAACCCGATAAACAGAATGTTAACGGATGCTAGGGTTAAGGCAACCTGTGCATGTGTTAATCCCAACCTCATAAGCACATGGTGGGTGTGATTATTATCTGGTTCAAAGGGAGATTTCTTTTTGGATAACCTAACAATAATAATTCTTACCGTGTCAAAAATAGGAACGACTAATATGGCAATCATAGCTGCTACTGGCGCATTATACTTATACCAAACACTCGTAATTTCATAATCTTGATTGATGAAAATGAGTGCCAAAACTGAGAAAAGAAAACCTAAAGAAAGAGCGCCAGTATCTCCCATAAAAATTTTAGCTGGTTTCCAATTAAAATAGAGAAAACCGATGATTGCCCCGGCAGTAGAAGCTGAAATAATAGCTAAGTAAAAGCTCCCATTAAGAAAAAACCAGATGGAGAAAAAGGAAGATATAATGAGTGCTACAGAACCCGCCAATCCATCTAATCCATCAATAAGATTAAACGAGTTTGTGAAAAATATTATAAAGCCAATTGATAAAAAAGCTCTAAAGGTGAAGTGTAACTCATAAAATCCAAATAAGCCAAAACCCGAATTTATTATTACGCCATTAAAAACCACAATTAAAGCTGCTAATATTTGTACAATTAGCTTTACTCGAGCCGAAATGGGAATTAAATCATCACGGATTCCTGCCACAAAAAGCAAACCAACACCTGCAAGCATATATTTATACTCTGTGATGCCGCTTAATGTTAACCAAATAAGAAGAGAAATTACTATCCCTATCATAATACCTATACCTCCCATAGAAGGGGTTATGGTTCGATGAATCTTTCTTCGATCTGGTGTGTCTATAAGGTTCTTTTTCTTTAATGCACTAATAATCAATGGCATTACTAAAAAGCTAACCACTAACCCCACTAAAAATGCACCGAGAATATTATTTTCCATTAATCATTATACTATTTACACCCTAGTTTTTCTTTGTTTACAACCTAGTTTACAACCTAGTTTACAACCTAGTTTACAACCTAGTTTTTCTTTATTTACAACCTAGTTTTTGGTTTATTTTATTAAAACCTCCCAATAACCATTTTTATCAGAGCCAATTCTTTTTATTATTTTATCCTCTTTTAGTTTACTTATTTGCCATTGGACTCCTTTTTCGGTTATTCCAATTTTTTTGGCCAATTCCTTTTTTGTAATAGAAGGGTTTTTACTTATTAGCAAAATAATATTATCCTTTGTTTTTAATTTTGACTGAGAATCAGCAGTTTTTTTATCTTTCACGATGGGAACTATTGCTTTAAATATATCACCCTCTATAAAAGTTGGTTTCGTACTGGGGGCATAAAGGGCTCCATACTTAAACGTATTTCTTACACCCGACCCTAGCTCATCTACCCGACCCAGCTCTTTAAAAAATTTGGCAATCATAGGGTTTTTAGGGTATGGAGAAAAATTTGACGGGTCTATGCTGCCATTCCCGTTAGGCTTATTCCAATTTTCGGTAGAGACTTTTTCTGCTTCAATAATTAATTTTGCAGGATAGGGGTTTGCATATTCTCTGTGAACGAGCAAATTTCCAATAATTTCTCTAAAAATTAGATCTCTTAAACTTTTTCTTTGGTCGTTTTCTAAGTAAAATTTGTCGGGTAAGTGTTTTTCTATAAATTGTATTAACCGATCATAGCTTTCTATTAGGTTAACTCTAATGTCATCACGGTCATCATATCTATCTATATCTACTACTCTTTTTATAGCATCCGTTTTAAAATGAGGTAGCACGTTTAAAATTAGTTTTTCCGTTCCCAATAGTAATACGGCAGCTAGTGTATAGCCTTGTTTTCCTGTTTGCAAATCTTTTTTATACAAACCTGCAGATTCGAGCATTTCTTGGTTACTCATTTCTAACCACGGGTGGTTACTTCGTTGTGCTTTAACCAACATGCGAACCCTATCGAATATACCTGCACTAAAATCTGAAATAGCAATATACGGATAAACCTGGTTTTCCGAATAGGTGTTTTGTTTACGTAAGTATAGTTTGGTAACCTGGTCTGGTTTGTTGGTTATGTTAAAATCGCCATCTTGGTTTCTATCAAACACCTTACCCGAGGAGTTATGAACCTGTGAGCTCTCGGGAACATATATATAAATTACAGAAACTTCATTTATATACACCACCTCTGCCGAAATATAAAAAGTAGGGTTTAATTTTTGAGGATTATTGGCCAATGTAACTACCTCATCAATCAGTTTTTGTATAGATCCTTTATCAACGCCTTCTATACTTCCGTTATCTTTAACGCCTAATAATAAATGCCCTCCAGTTCTATTTAAGAAAGCACAAACTGTTTCAAAAACGGATTTATTAAGGTTTTTTTTAGCCTCTTTAAACTCAATGTTTACCCCTTCACCTTGCTTAATAATATGATATAATTGATCAGGGGTCACTTGTGGTCTTGTTGAGTAAAAGGGTTCTTTTCAATAATTGCTTCTTCTTTTTTCTTCTTTGATGAAAATATTAATAAGGTTGTAATGGCGGTTATCATTACTCCCTTTTGCCTTGTAAATACATTTTCTGTAATAGAAAACAATGCGATAAGAACGATTATTAAAAGGTTTGCAACTTGCTTATTATCATAGGCTACAAACATAAGTTTGAAAAAATAAATAAGTAAGCCTAAAACACCTATATATCCCAACGTAAGAAATGAATTAAGATACTCGTTATGAGAATTTAAAGCATTATTTTCCGCTTCGAACATATCATTTTTATGATAACAACTTTGAAGTAAATGGTCTTTTGAACTGTAACCAACCCCAAACAGTTCGTTGTTTTGCATTACTTCTAAAACGCATTGCCATTGTGCTAGTTTATCAACCCCATTTGTTTTACCAACCTGATTGTATGTATGTAACGATTTCTGAATTTCAGCACCTTTGTATAGAAAAACAGAAAACAGCAAAACCAATACTCCAATGACAAATTTGGATTGTAAGGCAGTGCCCTTTACAATAATTGCAGCAAACACTACAAGCACACCAGAGGTAATAAAAAATGTGTTTTTTAATAAAAATAAAATAAGCACAAAGGCAATGCTAAGCACAACTTTGAGCAAAGGTTTAATTTCAATATCTGTAAACCATACAAAAATTAATGCAACTACTATATAAAGTGGGATGTATGAAATATCTAGAAAAAGAGAAGACTCCATAAACTGCACTATTGGACTAGAGCCTAATAGAGCTAAAGCGCCTCCTATTAGAGTGCCTAGTACAAAACCATATTTAAATTTTAGTAACAACTCATCATTCAATTTTGTAAACCCAACAAGTAAAGCTGTTACAATAAAGGGTATTTTAACATCAAAGGCATCTAAACTAAATACTTCATCATGAAAAAAACTGCTAATAAAAGGAATTAATGCCGGAATTAATAATATAAAAAAAGCTCGCCACCTAAATTTGCTCCTTATTGGAGAATAAAAAATAAGTACGATTAT
>CAZQWZ010000038.1:0-16247 GCA_964596935.1 uncultured Roseivirgaceae bacterium | reverse complement strand
GCCCAACAAACCCTTCTGGGTACTCCTCTATATCATCAAACCCTAACTCAATATCTCTGCCCGAATGCGGTACATGGGCAGTACCAAATATATAATCCCAAATGCTTAGCGTAATACCGAAGTTGATTCCTGTTGGGTGGCTTGCAGGTACTTCCTTTACATGATGCCAAATATGCATGGCAGGGTTGTTAAAAATATACTTTAATGGCCCATAACTAATATTCATATTTGAATGATTAATATGCCCAATAAGAATATTGAAAGCATGCAGAAGAAATAAATCATTTAATCCAAAGCCAATCATGGTTAACGGAATATATAAAGCGGTTTTATAAAAAACATTTTCCATCCAATGGTAGCGCAGGTGGGCGGCAAAGCCCATTTCTGTAACCGAATGGTGCACCTTATGAAACTGCCACATCCAATGCACTTTGTGTAAGGTAACATGCACACTCCATTGTATAAAATCTGCTAGTATAAATAAGATACCAAAACGTGCCCAAATTGGGAATGAATCCAACTGGAGATACACCTTGTTTTCAATACCGAACAACCCTATAAAACTATTGAATACTTCAATACCAATATTTGAAAATGCATTATAAGCTACCAATGAAAAAATAAAGAAGTTAAAAAACATATAGAATGCATCTAGCCAAAAATCTTTGCGAATAGCAGATTGATTTTTACGCCAAGGAAAAACTAGTTCTAACCCCCAAACGGCTAATGAAAGCACAATCAAGTAATAGAAATAATTACCCCAACCAGGGTTAGAAATTTCATGTACCATGTAATTCCAGTAGCCTGTATAAGAATCAATAATTAGTTGAAAGATGTCCATTTTTTAATTTTTAATGTCGTCATTCCTGCGAAGGCAGGAACCTGTTTCAATAAACGGATTCCTGCCTTCGCAGGAATGACGTTTTTTAGTTTGTGTTTCTAAAACTTAACCCTCTTATCCGTTTTTGGTAAATCCACATTACAGCTACTGCTGTTTTTAGTAAACCCACAACCTGTATTTGCAATGGCTTGGTAAAGTAAAACACTACCTAGCATCATTGCAAAATAATCCATTTCTTGAATGCCAGGAATAACAAAAAACAAACCTAACCCCAATCGAATAACCCTAGAAATACCCCAACTTTGGAGGCTAAAATCAAGGCTTTTAAAATATTCTATCATATCTATTTTAGATTTTAGATATAAGACAATAGACACAAGACTTTAAGCATCAATCTTTTATCTAACGTCTAATAATCTTATGTCTTTTTTACTTTACTGGTTTCCCATCGCTAATCCAAGCTTTTATTCCGCCCGAAAGGTTATACACTTCTTTAAAACCCATTTTTTGCATTTTACGCATAGCATCTCTGCTTCGGCCACCTACAGCGCAGTAAATAAAAATAGGTGAATTTTTATCAAGTTTGTTAAGTTCTGTTGTAAAACCTTTACCATAATAATCAAGAGCTACATTACCTTCAATTGCTCCTGAAGCTACTTCTTGAGGTGTTCTTACATCAAGAATAATAGCATTATCTTTCGTTTTTACCATTTCTTGAAACTGGCTTGTGCTTATGTTTTTTGCAATTGTAGCACTTCCACTTGCTGCCGATTTTTCATTTTTATTTTGCGAATTTCCACAAGAGGCCATTCCTATTATTAATAGAAAAGACAAACCGATTGTTGATATTTTTTTCATAGTACGTTGTTATAAATTTCTAATTCAAATTTTTCATAGTAATATATCTTGCAAATAAATTACTTCACATAAGTAATTCGTGTGACATAAGACACATTGTTAGTTATCAAATGTATTTTATTTTGCGGTAAATTGTCTGAGGCAGGATAATTTTTTATTTACTTATACATTTCAGTTATTAGGCATACTATTGAAATAATGTACAAGTAACATCTATACCCTATGAAAAAGTTTCTTCCAATTCTCGATTGGCTTCCTAATTATAAAAAAGAGTACTTGGGTGGTGATTTATCTGCGGGTTTAACCGTTGGAGTTATGCTTGTACCGCAAGGTATGGCATACGCCATGATTGCTGGCCTCCCTCCTGTTTATGGCCTATACGCTGCAATGGTGCCCCAATTGGTGTATGCTATTTTTGGCACATCTCGCCAGTTGGCTGTTGGGGCAGTTGCCATGGACTCTCTTTTGGTTGCGGCAGGCATTTCTGTTATTGCGGAAGCTGGATCAGAAAATTATATTGCGTTAGCTATACTTTTAGCTTTTATGATGGGTGCTATTCAGCTAATACTTGGCATAGCCCGAATGGGATTTTTGGTAAACTTCTTATCCAAACCTGTAATAAATGGCTTTACCTCTGCTGCCGCATTAATTATAGGCCTTAATCAGCTAAAGCACTTAATAGGTGTTGATATTGCCCGAAACAATAATATTTTCATTATTCTTTATGATGCCATTGAGCATTACGCAAGTATCCATTGGATATCTGTACTAATTGGTATTTCAGCAATACTCATTTTAAAGAATGTTAAGAAAATCCATAAAGCAATTCCGGGGGCTTTAGTAGCCGTGGTATTAGGTGTAGTACTAGTTAAGTATTTAGAAATCTACACAATAGGGGTTAAAATTGTTGGCGAAGTACCCCAAGGGCTTCCCTCTTTTTCGTTCCCGCTATTAGATACACCTCATTTTAATGAGTTAGTACCCATTGCTTTTACGTTGGCACTTATAGCCTTTATGGAAGCTATTTCTGTAGCCAAAGCTATTCAGGTAAATCATAAGGATGAATACAAACTAGACCCCAACCAAGAACTTATCGGTTTAGGTATGGGTAATATTGTTGGCTCGTTCTTTAGTAGTTTCCCAACTACAGGTGGCTTTAGCAGATCGGCAGTAAACGAGCAATTAGGAGCAAGAACAAACCTCGCAGCTATTATAAGTGCATCCTTGGTTGCATTAACCTTATTATTTCTTACACCTTTATTTTACTATTTGCCTAATGCAATACTAGCAGCAATTATAATGGTTGCCGTTTTCGGGTTAATTGATACAAAATTTCCCGTTGTACTTTGGAAAACTAAAAAAGAAGATTTTTTAATGCTTGCCATCTCGTTTGGCGTAACTCTTGGCTTAGGAATTAAAGAAGGAATTGGTGTAAGTGTGGCTATGTCATTACTAGCCATGATTTACCGTAGCACGCAACCTCACTTTGCCGTTTTAGGCAAAATGCCAAATTCTAAAGAATATAGAAACATCCATCGTTTTGAAAACCTTGAAATTAATTCTAACATTTTAGTATTTAGATACGATGCAGATTTATACTTTGCAAACACAACCCATTTTATAGATTCAATTACTAAAGAAATTGATGCCAAGGGTAATGACCTAGAGCTAGTTATTTTACAGGGTGCAAGTATTTCTCACATAGATTCTACCGCATACCAAGCAATAACAGAACTGATTGAAGATCTTCAAAAAAGAAATATCAAATTATATTTTACACATATTATTGGGCCTACTAGAGATTTCTTTAAAAGAATGGAAATTAAAAAGCTTACAGGAGAAAGCAATTGTCACCTAGATATTGAGTCAGCCATTAATTATTATAATAATTATTATAAAGAAAAGAACAGTATAACTCAATAAATCAGTATATTATATTGTCAAACTATGTAATGCAAGTCACATTAACTAATTAACCCTTTTAGTATCCTTGCATACAATCAAAAAAGTACCCCTACAAAAATATGCCAGTAGAACAGATATACACAGGCTGTTTAGCCGAAGCCGCTTATTTTATTCAATCAAACGGAGAAGCTGCAGTAGTTGATCCATTACGAGAAACTACCCCTTACATTACAAGGGCTGCCGATAATGGAGTAAAAATTAAATATATTTTTCTTACACACTTTCACGCTGATTTTGTATCTGGACATGTTGATTTAGCAAAGAAAACAGGCGCCACCATCGTTTTCGGGCCATCTGCAAAAGCAGATTTCGATTTTCATGAAGCGCACGATGGAGAAATTTTTAAAGTAGGTGATATTACGCTAGAACTAATGCACACACCTGGGCATACCATGGAATCAAGTTCTATTATTTACACAAATGAAGAAGGCAAAAAAGAATACATAATGACAGGCGATGTACTTTTTATAGGTGACGTTGGCAGACCAGACCTTGCTGTTAAAACAGACTTATCTCAATCTGAATTAGCAGGTCATTTATTTGATTCGTTAAGAAATAAAGTAATGAAATTACCAGATGATATCATTGTTTATCCTAACCACGGTGCAGGATCTGCTTGTGGTAAAAACATGAGCGAAGAAACTTTTGATACATTAGGCAATCAAAAAGATGTTAATTATGCACTCCGTGCTGATATGACAAAAGAAGAATTTATTAAAGAAGTACTTACTGGATTAGTAGCTCCTCCTCAATACTTTCCAAAAAATGCAGGAATGAATAAAGGAATAAACAAAAGCTATTCCGATATTCTTGCAAGCGGATTAGCTGCTCATTTAGCTGCTGAGTTTAAAGATTTAATGGAAAACACTGAAGGTGTTATTATACTAGATACGCGCCACGAACAAACCTTTAAAGATGCATTTGTTCCTAAATCTTACAACTTTAATATTGATGATAATTTTGCTCCTTGGGTAGGTGCAGTAATTGAAAACATTGAAGCACCTATTCTTATTATAGCAGATGAAGGCCGTGAAGAAGAAGTGATAACAAGGCTTGCACGTGTTGGATACGATAATACAATAGGATACCTACAAGGTGGTTTGGAAGCATGGAAAGAAGCAGGATTTGAAACAGATTCAATTGTTTCTATTTCACCACGCGAATTTAAAGTTAAAATGTTAGGCAAAATTAACATTGTAGATGTTAGAAAAGAATCTGAATATTATTCTGAACACATTGATAGCGATAGTGTAGTAAACAGGCCTCTTGATTTCATCAATAAAAATATGGCTGAGTACGATAAAAATAAAGAGTACTACATCCATTGTGTAGGTGGCTATAGATCAATGATTACTTCATCTATATTAAAAGCACATGGTATTGAAAATGCAATTGATATTGCCGGAGGATATAATGAAATTAAAGAAGCTGGCATAAACGTTACTGAATACGTTTGCCCTACAACCATGTTTTAATCTAAAGTCTCACAACTAATTGTCATCCTGAATTTATTTCAAGATTTACGTAAAATCAATACAAGATTCTGAAACGAGTTCAGGATGACTTTTTAATTATTTTTTAATGAGTACAACAACAAAAGAAAAAAAAGATAGCCTTATCCCTAGGTTTTTAATACTGAGCTTAACATTAGGCTTAGCCCCTTGGGCTCCGCCACATATTATTGGCAAAGTGCAATGGCTGTTAGGCGGAGCAGTGGGCATGGAATTTATGGATTGGTTCGATCTTATTTTGCATGGCACCCCTTGGGTATTATTATTTGGAGCTATTATTTGGGAAGGAAAACAGAAATTTTTTCCATAATATGCATCGCTAGTTCATGAGTAAGATCGATATGATTTAGATGTAACTTACTTTATAAAAGGCATCATTTTAGTTAAAGAAATGATGCCTTTATTTTTTGAATTCTTAATTTTGAGCCTATTATTCTAAAATGCAAGAACTCAGCCTCTCCGAACTAAACTTACAAATTAAAAAAACTCTTGAAGAGCACCTCTCAGCTTCGTATTGGGTGGTGGCCGAAATTGGGCAAATTCAATTAAACCAAAGTGGGCATTGCTATCTTGAGCTAGTTCAAAAGGAAGAAGGCAAAGTAATTGCAAAAGCTCGCGCTACCATTTGGGCTTATAGCTACCGAAATATTTCTGCTTGGTTCGAAAAAATCACTGGCAGTAATTTACAAGCGGGCATGCGAGTTTTGACCAATGCTAAAGTTACCTTTCACGAAGTGTATGGCCTTAGCCTCAACATAAAAGATATTGACCCTTCTTACACATTAGGTGAACGAGAAAAAGCTAGGCAAGAAGTTATCCAAAAACTAGAAGCTGATGGAGTGATGGATATGAACAAGGAAATAGAACTTCCTATTATTCCTCAAAAAATTGCCATTATTAGTTCTAAAACCGCAGCTGGCTATGGCGATTTTATAGATCAACTCAACAATAACCCTTATAATTATATAGTTAATTATTCGCTTTTTACGGCAACAATGCAAGGTAATAAAGCACCTGAAAGTATAATGAGTGCTTTGCATCAAATTTATAAAACTGATAATTTTGATATAGTAGTACTCATAAGAGGCGGTGGCTCTCAACTTGATTTAGATTGCTTTGATGATTATGAACTTAGTAGCCATATTGCTCAGTTTCCATTACCTGTGCTCACAGGAATTGGCCACGAAAGAGATACTTCAATTACTGATATGGTTGCCCACACCCAACTAAAAACACCCACAGCTGCTGCAGAGTTTATTATTCAAGGGTTTGCAGAATTTGATTCCAATATTGAAGATTTATTTAATACCATTGGCTCAATAGCAAACACGTATATAGCTAGCGAAAAAGAAAATCTCGCATTTGTATCATCAAGCATTATACAACACGCTACCCAAAACCTGCATACCAATAAAGTTGAGATAAATTCAATTACCCAATCAATTAAGCATCTTAGTACCAATCAACTGCTTAGCAATAAAAACAATCTCGATTCGATTGAGCAAAAAATTTATTTATTAAACCCAAAACATATTCTTGATAAAGGATATTCTTTAACTTACATTAATGGCAAACCATTAGGTAAAAAGAAGCTTTCAAAAGGAGATAAAATTGAAACTATAACAACTTCTCAACGCATTAACAGTACAGTTGATAAAACAATTAAACAAAGCAATTTATGAGTAAATTCAATTATAACAAAGCCATTACTAGGCTTAACGAAATTGTAGAAGAAATGGACTCTAACGAGCTAGATATTGATAAAATAAGTAAACTAGTAAAAGAATCTAGCACATTACTAAAAGCTTGTAAAAAAGCACTGACTTCAACCGAAAACGAGATTAACGAAGTAATAAACCAAATGAACCAACCATCCGAATAAAATACACCCTATTATCTAAGAAATTTTATTATTTTGGTAATCTAATTAGCAACTTATATGAAACACTTTTTAACAATTACCCTAATCCTTTCAGGGCTAATCAGTTCTGCACAAACCACTCGATGGCAACAACATGTAGATTATACAATGCATGTAAATTTGGATGTAAATACCCATTTATTTAATGGCACTCAAAAGTTGGTTTACACAAACAATTCGCCCGATACACTTAAAAAAGTATATTACCATTTATACTTTAATGCCTTTCAACCTGGCAGTATGATGGATGAACGCTCAAGAGCCATTGAGGATCCAGATTCTCGTGTTGGAGATAATATCTCTAAACTTACAAGTGATACTAAAGGCGAAATTTATCCTATCTCTTTAACACAAGATAGCGAACCGGCAGAACATAAAATTGTAGGCACTATTTTAGAAGTAATACTTGCACATGCCATCCCTCCTAATTCATCTACAACTTTCGATATGGAATTTGAAGGTCAAGTGCCTGCTCAAATTAGAAGAACAGGCAGAGATAACAAAGAAGGAATTGACTATTCAATGGCACAATGGTATCCTAAAATAAGTGAATACGATTATGCAGGCTGGCATGCCAACCCTTACATCGCACGAGAGTTTCATGGCGTTTGGGGCAATTTTGATGTTAGCATTACTCTTAACTCTAAATATATTGTTGCAGCAACTGGCATTCTTCAAAACGGAAACGAAATAGGCTATGGCTATGAGGAGGATGGTGTAGAAATAAAAAAGCGCAAAAAGAAGTTGCCCCTAACTTGGCAATTTAAAGCTGAAAACGTGCACGATTTTGTTTGGGCCGCAGATCCTGATTATGTGCATAAAATAGTACAAGTACCGGATGGCCCTAACATGCACTTCTTCTATCAAGAAGATACGGTAACCACTAAAACTTGGCCTCAATTAATGAAAGAAACACCCAAGTTCATCTCTTTTATGAATGAGAATTTTGGCAAATACCCCTACACAGATTTTAGTGTAATCCAAGGTGGAGATGGCGGCATGGAGTATCCTATGGCCACGCTTATTGTTGGCGGTGGTAGTTATGCAGGGCTTTTAAGCGTTACCATCCACGAAATGTTTCATAGCTGGTACCAGGGAGTATTGGCAAGCAATGAAAGCTTATACCCTTGGATGGATGAAGGCTTTACAACCTATGCCTCCAACAGAACAAAAGCCTATTTAACCAATAGCGATAAAGACCCTCAAGCTAACTCGTATGGTGGCTATTACTACTTAGTAAGTAAAGATAAACAAGAGCCTTTAACAACCCATGCAGATCATTATAATACCAATTTAGGATACGGAATAGCTGCCTATTCTATGGGATCAATGGTGCCTGCTATGCTAGAATATATTGTGGGAGTTGAGAATTTTGAAAAGGCATTTCGAGTATATTTTGATACTTGGAAATTTAAGCACCCAAACCCGAATGATTTTATTAGAGTAATTGAAAAAGAAACAAACTTTGAATTAGCTTGGTTTCTTAATGATTGGATAGGCACTACCCACCGTGTTGATTACGCAATTGATAGTGTGTATGCAGCAAAAGACAGCACACGAACAATAGTAAAATTATCAAATATCGGAACCATGCCAATGCCAACAGAAGCCTATGTTACCTATAAAGATGGCAGTACAGAAATATTCTACTTCCCATTACGTATGATGCGAAACGCTAAAACAGAATTTGCTACAAAATCTACATTAGTAAACGATTGGCCATGGACAAACCCCAAAATGGAATTTACTATTGAAAAACCTGTTTCTGAGATTTATTCTATTGAGTTAAATAAGAGTAAAAGGGTGCCAGATATAAATCAATCAAACGATACTTGGGAAAATGAGTAATTAATGGATTTGACACAAGCCAAGTTACGTATTGAAGAACTAAGCGAAAAACTACATTCGTATAATCAAGCGTATTATATGAATGATACCTCATTGGTTACAGACCAAGAGTTTGATGCGGTATTGCAAGAATTAATTGATCTAGAGAATCAATTTCCGACTCTAAAAACGCTCGATTCTCCAAGCCAACGAGTTGGCGGAGCCATTAATAAAAATTTTGAAACCGTTGTTCATAAAACACGGATGCTTTCTTTAGGCAATACTTATTCTGAAGATGACCTACTTGAATTCGATAAACGAGTTGAAAAAGGATTAGAAGGACAAACCTATGAATACCTCTGCGAATTAAAATTTGATGGTGTTGCCATAAGCCTTCAATATGAAAACGACATACTTGTAAGAGCAATTACCAGAGGCGATGGCACCAAAGGAGATAATATTACCGATAATGCTAAAACCATTCGATCTATTCCTTTAAAGATAAATTCAAGGTTAGCATCATTAGAAGTTAGAGGCGAGGTATTTATGCCTAAAACTGTATTTAAACAGCTTAATAAAGATAGAGAAGCAGCAGGTGAAGAACTTTATGCAAATGCTAGAAACACGGCTTCTGGTAGTCTTAAAATGATGGATTCAGCTCTAGTGGCAAAACGAAACCTTAACTGCTATTTATATATGCTTTTGGCAGATGGTTTTAATTCTCATGAAGAAGCTATTCTTAGTCTTGAAAAATGGGGTTTTAACGTATCTCCTACCTATAAAAAATGCAACTCCATTCAAGAAGTATTGAAGTACATTAACAAATGGAGTGATAAAAGGCACGAGCTACCCGTTGAAACAGACGGTATTGTAATAAAGGTTAATAGTTTACAGCAGCAAGAGCAACTTGGTTTCACTGCTAAAAATCCTAAATGGGCTATTTCTTATAAATATAAATCAGAAAATGCCTGTACTAAATTAAATGCTGTAACCTATCAAGTAGGGCGTACAGGCTCTATTACCCCTGTTGCAGAGCTAGAGCCTGTACTTTTAGCCGGCACAACGGTAAAGCGTGCTTCGCTTCATAATGCCAATGAAATAGCTCGGTTAGATTTACACGAAAATGATTTTGTTTTTGTTGAAAAGGGTGGTGAAATAATTCCTAAGGTAACAGGAGTTAATGTAAAAGAAAGAACCATTTTTAGCAGCCCTATTAATTACATCACCCACTGCCCTGCTTGTAATACTCCACTAGTACGTAAAGAAGGTGAAGCCTCTCATTATTGCCCCAATACAGAAGAATGCCCTCCTCAAATAAAAGGGCGAATTGCGCATTTTATTCATCGTAATGCAATGAATATTGATAGCCTTGGCGAAAGAACTATCTCAAGTTTATTTGAGCAAGATTGGCTACATAAGCCTTCGGATTTATATAAATTAACCGAAGATCAACTTTTAACATTAGAAGGATTTAAAGAGCTATCGGTTAGTAACTTATTAAAAGGTATAGAACAATCGAAACAAACTCCATTCGAAGCAGTGCTTTTTGGCTTAGGAATTCGATACGTTGGCAAAACAGTAGCAGAAAAGTTAATTGAGCATTTTAGAACCATTGATGCAATTATGGACACCTCTTTTGATGAATTGATTTCGGTACAAGAAATTGGAGATAGAATAGCTCAGAGTGTAATTTTGCATTTTTCGATTAAAGAAAATAGAGATGAAATACAAAGACTAAAAGAAGCTGGCCTAAACTTTATTTCTACGGCTAATACGAAAGAAAGTAATATACTGGCTAATAAAACATTTGTTATTTCTGGAGTGTTTGTAAACCATAGCCGCGATGAACTAAAAAAAACGATTAAGTCCAATGGAGGCAAAGTGGTTTCTTCTATTTCGAAAAAACTAGATTACCTTGTTGCAGGAGATAAAATGGGGCCTTCAAAAAAAGAGAAAGCAGAAAAGCTTGAAGTACGTATCATTTCTGAAGAAGATTTTGAATATTTGCTAAAATGATTTTAGGACAGGCTTTAATATATAAAACAAATAAATTTTTAAGAACGAATTATGGCATAAGGTCCAGTGTTTCTTATGCTGAATCGGGCCATATAGGTATTATATATAGCAATGACTCTCCTGAGATGACAACGCAAGTCGAGAAATTTCACGCGCTCATAAAAGGAGATGATAAAAAAATAAAGGTTTTAGCCTACGAAAGAGATGTTCAGGTTAAACATTTACCTTTTCAATCTTTCTCTAGAAAAGATGTAACATTTTGGGGCAATTACAGAAATCCATCAGTAGATAATTTTGCAGATATTGCATTCGATTTCTTAATCTGCTTAGATGTAAATCCTGGAAATATAATTCAGAACCTTTTGGCTAAAAGCAAGGCAAAATGTAGAGTTGGCATTTGCAACGATTTCGAAAGCTATAACAAACATTTTGAGCTTATAATCCAAAGTGCTAGCGAGCTAAACAATGTTGACAGCGTATATGAATACATTAAAAACATTCGCTAATGGAGCAATTACATGGCCTTGGAGTGGCATTAGCAACCCCATTCGATAAGAATGAAAAAATTGATTACACAGGACTTTTAAAGTTACTAATCCATACAGCTACTAATGGAGTTGATTATTGGGTAGTAATGGGCTCTACAGGAGAAGCAATCACCTTATCTGATGCTGAACAAATGGAAGTGTTAGCATTTATTACTGAGAACAACCCTAAAAAATTACCCATTATATTAGGGCTTGGAGGAAGCAACACGAATGCATTAACCCAAAGAATACAGAATATTGATTTAAGTAATGTTATAGCCATATTATCTTCTTCACCAGCCTATAATAAGCCTTCGCAAGAAGGCATTGTACAACATTTTACAGCTTTGGCTGATGCTTCGCCCAAACCTATCATTCTATATAACGTGCCTGGCAGAACGGCTTCTAATATGGAGGCACCCACAACCATTAAACTTGCCCAACATTCTAATATTATTGGCATTAAAGAAGCATCTGGAGATTTGCTTCAAATAATGAAAATTATTAATGGAACTAGTTCTGATTTTCTCGTTACTTCAGGCGATGACCTCCTTACCCCTGCTATTTGTAGCATTGGCGGAAATGGCCTAATTTCTGTACTAGGAAATGCTTTGCCTAAAGAAATGAAGGCTTTAGTAAAAACAGGGTTAGAAGGAGATATTAACAATTGTCGAAAACAGGCTTTTGCATTGCTAGGTATTAATGAGCTAATGTATAAAGAAGGAAACCCTACAGGGATTAAAGAATTATTATCTCAATTGGATATTTGCAATAATAATGTTCGTTTACCTCTTGTTTCAGCTTCAAATAATCTAAGTACAGAGATAGAAAAATATCTCAACTAAGTTACACCTATCTAAAAATTGGGCATAAAAAAAGGCGGTTTAAAAAACCACCTTTGTAAAAATCATTGAAAGATTATGCGTTCTTTTTGTCTTGAACTTCTTTACGAATGTCTTGTGCTAAGTTTTTCATTTCTTGCATTCCTTTTCTTACTCTAGTTCCAGCAGCGTTGTTGCTTTTGTCATAGAATTTTTCAAAATCTCCTTCAAGTCCGTTAACAAGGTTTTGTAATTCTTCGAATCTTTTCATTTCAGTTTAAAGTTTTAAGGTTATTTGTTATTTATTAAAATTAATATTTAGCCAATATAGTAATATTGTGCATAAAACAACACACATGCCGCTTTTTTTGGCAGTTATTCGCTAAATTCTACTAGTTTTTGCTCTTTATAATAGCCATCATCGAGTTTTTTCTTCACATCTACAAAAGCACTAATGGTTTGTTCTACGTCTGCTAGGGTATGATCTGCTGTGGGAATAATCCTTAAAATTATTGTACCACGAGGTACTACCGGATAAATAATAACAGAACAAAAAATGCTGTAATTCTCACGTAGATCCATTGCTAAATTAGCTGCTTCTCCCACCGTGCCATTTAAAACCACAGGTGTTACTGGGCTCTTAGTTGTACCAATGTTAAATCCATTTTTCCTATACCCATCTTGAAGAGCGTTTACAACCTTCCATAAGTTTTCTCGAAGTTCAGGTTTCGATCTAAGCAATTCCAACCTTTTTAAAGCTCCCTGAACCAACGGCATTGGAACCGATTTTGCAAATATTTGAGAACGTGTATTAAACCTCAAATACTCAATAACATCTTTATCCCCTGCTATAAAAGCACCAATACTGGCCATTGATTTGGCAAAAGTTGAGAAGTATAAATCAATTTCGTCTTGAACTCCTTGAGCTTCACCTGCACCAGCACCTGTTTCACCCATAGTACCAAAGCCATGTGCATCATCAACAAGTAATCTAAAATCAAATTTCTTTCGTAAAGAAATCACTCCTTTTAAATCTCCCATATTACCCGACATACCAAATACGCCTTCAGTAATAACAAGAATTCCTCCACCTGTTTCATCCGTGATTTTCTTAGCACGTTCAAGCTGTTTTTCAAGGCTTTCAATATTATTATGTGGATATACAAAGCGTTTACCCATATGAAGCCTAACTCCATCTACAATACTAGCATGAGATTCTGCATCATATACAATTACATCTCTTCTATCCACAATGGCATCTATTGCAGACATAATGCCTTGGTATCCGTAATTAAGAAGCATACAAGCTTCTTTTTGTACAAATTCAGCAAGTTCATTTTCAAGGTCATCATGAAGAACTGTGTTACCAGACATCATTCGAGCTCCCATTGGATATGCTAAACCCCATTGTGCAGTTGCATCGGCATCTGCTTTTCTCACTTCTGGGTGATTAGCCAAACCTAAATAGTTATTAAGACTCCATGTAAGTACTTCTTTTCCTCGAAATTTCATTCTAGGCCCTATTTCTCCTTCTAATTTAGGAAACATAAAATACCCTTCTTCAACATTTGCATGTTTACCAAGAGGACCTCTATCAAGCATTAATTTTTTAAATATATCCACTATCTAATATGTTTATATAGTTTATTATTCTGATTCTAATAGCTGCAAAGATACGTAGAAATCAATTTATAAAAAATTGATTGAAATTGTATTTTTCTATGCTTGTGAAATCTTTAATTTTCTTATTTCTTAATGGTAGAACCTACTGTGTGTTTAGTAATATTGTATAAATCATTGAACAAATGGCTGAGATTAAAAAAATATTGGTTGCAAACCGTGGTGAAATCGCAATGCGAATTCTACGTTCTGCTAAAGAAATGGGCATTAAAACAGTGGCTGTTTATAGCGAAGCTGATAGAAAGTCGCCCCATGTGTTATTTGCAGATGAAGCTGTTCTATTAGGCCCTCCACCCTCATCTAAATCATACCTTTTAGGTGATAAAATAATTACTAAATGCCTTGAGCTAAATGTGGATGCTATTCATCCAGGTTACGGGTTTTTATCAGAAAATGCAGAATTTGCCGATAAAGTAGAGAAAGCTGGATTGATTTTTATTGGGCCTTCATCCGAAGCCATACGAGTAATGGGCAATAAACTTGCTGCAAAACAAGCAGTTAGTGCTTATAAAATACCTATGGTGCCTGGCACAGAAGATGCCATAGAGGACCCTGCTATTGCTATTAAAGAGGCTTCAAAAATTGGATTCCCCATTTTAATAAAGGCTAGTGCTGGAGGCGGAGGCAAAGGCATGCGTGTGGTTTATTTTGCTGAAGAACTTGAAGAGCAAATGGGATTAGCCATTAGCGAAGCAACCTCTTCGTTTGGTGATGGCTCTGTGTTTATAGAAAAATACATTGAATCAAATAAACATATTGAGGTTCAGATATTAGGAGATAAACATGGCAACACACTTTACCTTTTCGAACGTGAATGCTCTATTCAAAGAAGGTATCAAAAGGTAATTGAAGAAGCACCTTCTATGGTTATTACAGAAAAACTTAGAAAAGAAATTGGAGAAGCTGCCGTTCGAGTTGCCCAATCGTGTGGTTATTACAGTGCAGGTACGGTAGAGTTTATTTATGAGGATGGTGAATTCTACTTTTTAGAAATGAATACAAGGCTACAGGTAGAGCACCCTGTAACTGAATTAATAACGGGAATAGATTTAGTAAAGCAACAAATACTAATTGCCGAAGGCAAGCCCTTAGAACTCAAGCAAGAAGACTTAAAAATTAATGGACACGCATTTGAAGTACGTGTTTATGCAGAGGATCCAGAAAATAACTTTTTACCAGACATTGGTAATTTAAGGTCGTATGTAAGGCCACAAGGCTATGGCGTTAGAGTAGATGATGGGTTTGAGCAAGGAATGGACATTCCTATTTACTACGATCCTATGATTTCGAAATTGATAACGTTTGGTAGCACAAGAGATGAAGCACGAAAACGTATGATTAGAGCCATTGATGAATATAACATTACAGGGATAAAGACCACTCTGCCATTTTGCAAGTTTGTATTTGAGCACCAAGCATTTATTGATGGTAGTTTCGATACAAAGTTTGTTGAAAAATTCTTCACATCTGATAGTTTAGATAATTCTGATACAGAAGAGGAAAAGGTAGCGGCTATAATGGCGAGTATTATCTTTAAAGATGCAAATAATACAGCCAAGCCTTCTACGATAAATGGTGGGAGTGCAAATAAATCTAAATGGAAAAATAGAGCCTATTAGTAAATATATGTTACAATTAAAGTACCCCGTAATACTAGCATCTAACTCGCCACGGAGAAAAGAACTTCTAGAGAAACTTGAAATACCTTTTTCTGTACAAACAGTGGATGTTGATGAAGATATTATAGAAAATATTGACCCAAGAAAAGTGGCTAGATATTTGGCAGAAGTTAAAGGAAATGCACACGACCATTTAGCCAAAAACAAAATCATTATCACTTCTGATACAATTGTACTCTATAATAATAAGGTATTGGGCAAACCTACTTCTACACAAGAAGCTATAGAAATATTAAGTACCTTATCTGGGAACACCCATGAAGTAATTACAGGTGTATGTTTAAAAGCAAATAATGAATTGTATTCATTTGATGTATCAACCAAAGTAACTTTTGGCAAACTATCATTAACCGAAATTGAACATTATGTAAATACGGGAAGTGCCAATGATAAAGCAGGCGCTTATGGCATACAGGATTGGATTGGACTTATTGGGATTTCTAGTATCGAAGGTTCTTATTATAATGTAATGGGCTTGCCCGTATATGAACTATATGCACAACTAAAAAAACATTTTTCAATTTAATTAGGCATTATTTTTGTTTTTAAATTACTGTCATCCGACTAAACTCAAAATTGCACAAAAAGGTTTGATTTAAGC
>CAZQWZ010000037.1:0-16258 GCA_964596935.1 uncultured Roseivirgaceae bacterium | reverse complement strand
TTAGCTTTGTGCCTCTTTGTACTTAAAACTTAAAAAAGATAATAAATCTCCAAAATGTTCCAACATTTCTTGCTGATTAGGAGTTACTTTTTTACCTTCTAATTTAAGAATTAAAAACCCGTAAATGGCATTAAGGCAAACTTGAATTGGGTTACTTAATGTTTGATTTGAGGTTTCGATTTGCTCTTTAATATAAGGCTCTGCTTTTACGAATATATCTTTATACTTATTTTGGTTTGTTAATAGGTTGGTATGCAGAGCTGTTAATTGAGAGATCAAACCATTAACTACTTTAAGGTGTCCAAACTTTTCAATCTTTTGAGATTTCATGGCTTCAATAAGATCTACATACCATAAAATGAGTTCTTTTTTTTCATTATCCGAAACTGGAATATTTGCTATAACTTGACTGTTTATTCTATTTAAATCAAATTCAAAAGTTCTTAATAAATCTTCGGTTTTAAATAAGTGGATTAAATATTCAGATATGTTTTCGTTCTTTTTTTGTTCAGCTCTAACCATATTTTTTATCCTAATTATATTATCCGCAAAAATAACCGCACAATTCAAACCTTAACGGTTAGTTAGAGTTTTAATCGATAAATTATTTTTCGCAGAAAGAATAATTAGAGAAGCCTTCAACTCTATTCAAATTTTAATCTTTATTTTTGCACCTTGTTTTGCAAACCTCATTTATGGATCGAATTAGAAATTTCTGCATTATTGCTCATATTGATCATGGTAAAAGCACATTAGCTGATAGGCTTTTGGAAGCTACTCAAACTGTTTCCGGTCGTGATATGCAATCGCAATTGCTCGATAATATGGATTTGGAGAGAGAAAGAGGCATTACTATTAAGAGTCATGCAATCCAAATGGATTACGTAAATGATGAAGGTGCTTATGTACTTAATTTAATAGATACTCCTGGCCATGTAGATTTTTCGTATGAAGTTTCAAGAGCAATTTCGGCATGTGAAGGCGCATTATTAATAGTAGATGCTTCGCAAGGAATTGAGGCACAAACTATTTCAAATTTATATTTGGCACTAGAGCATGATTTAGAAATTATTCCTGTTCTTAATAAAATAGATTTGCCAGGTGCTAACCCTGAGGAAGTTACAGATCAGATTGTTGATTTAATTGGCTGTAGCCCTGATGATGTTATACATGCCAGTGGTAAAGAAGGTATTGGCATTAGTGAAATTTTAGAAGCAATTGTTGACCGGGTGCCAGCTCCTAAAGGAGACCCAGAGGCTCCTCTGCAAGCCTTAATTTTCGATTCTGTTTACAACTCGTTTAGAGGAATAGAGGTGTATTTCCGTGTAATGCAAGGCACTATAAGAAAAGGCGACAAAGTAAAATTTGTGAATACAGGTAAAGAATACGGTGCAGATGAAATTGGTATTCTTAGGTTAGAACAAGATCCACAAAAAGAAATTTTCGCAGGAAATGTAGGCTACTTAATTTCTGGAATTAAAGTTGCAAAAGAAGTAAAAGTTGGGGATACTATTACCCATGTAAATAATCCTTGTGAAGAATCAGTAAAAGGATTTGAAGAAGTAAAACCTATGGTTTTTGCAGGAATTTATCCTGTTGAAACTACCGATTATGAGGAGCTGAGGAATTCGATGGAAAAACTTCAGTTGAATGATGCTTCTCTGGTTTGGGAGCCAGAAACTTCAGTGGCTCTTGGCTTTGGTTTTAGATGTGGTTTCTTAGGAATGTTACACATGGAAATTGTGCAAGAAAGACTCGAACGCGAGTTTGATATGACGGTTATTACTACAGTGCCATCCGTGCAGTTTCATGCAGTTTATGGCGATGGGCGCAAAGTGAATATAAATTCGCCCTCAGAAATGCCGGATCCTGGTTCTATCGATTATATGGAAGAACCGTTTATCTCAGCTCAAATTATTACAAAAGCTGAGTTTGTGGGCCCTGTAATTTCTTTGTGTATGGATAAGCGTGGAGAAATTAAAAATCAAATATATCTTACATCCGATCGAGTTGAATTATCATTTGAATTACCTCTAGGGGAAATTGTTTTTGACTTTTTTGATAAATTAAAAACGATATCCCGAGGATATGCTTCGCTAGATTATGAGCTAATTGGTTATAGAAAAAGCAATGTAGTTAAGCTCGATATTATGCTTAATGGCGATGCTGTAGATGCTCTTTCTGCAGTAGTTCATAAAGATAAATCTTATGATTGGGGCAAAAGACTTTGCGAAAAGTTAAAAGAATTAGTACCTCGTCAAATGTTTGAAATAGCAATTCAAGCCTCGATAGGACAAAAAATTATAGCTAGAGAAACGGTAAAAGCATTACGAAAAAATGTATTAGCAAAATGTTACGGTGGTGATATATCACGAAAAAGAAAACTGTTAGAAAAGCAAAAGAGAGGAAAGAAGAGAATGAGGCAGGTGGGTAATGTAGAAATACCTCAGGAAGCTTTTATGGCAGTGTTGCAAATTGATTAAGTTAGACCTATAGGTTGTTAGACACAAGATGTTAGATAAAATTATGTTTTCTAATGTCTAAAAATCTAGCATCTAGCATCGTTAAAAAAAATGGCAGTAAAATTAGATGGAAAAAAAATTGCTCGAAATATTGAGTTAGAAATAGCTGAAGAAGTATCGAAATTTACTAAGAATGGGCATAGGTCCCCACATTTAGTGGCTGTTTTGGTAGGAGAAGATGGAGCTAGTAAAACGTATGTAACTGCCAAAATGAAAGCTTGCAAAATTGTGGGTTTTAAATCTTCATTAATTAGGTATGATAACACGGTAACAGAAGATAAAATTCTAAAAGAAGTTAAACGATTGAATGAAGATGGATCAGTGGATGGGTTTATTGTTCAATTACCGTTGCCAGAACATATTTCTGTTGAAAAAATTATTGATAGCATTGATACCACTAAAGATGTAGATGGTTTTACACCGGCTAATTTTGGTAAAATAGATCAAGAGCATCATAGCTTATTGCCTGCAACTCCAATGGGCATTATTGAGTTGTTTAATAGGTATGATATACAAACGAAAGGAAAACACTGCGTTGTGGTTGGCAAAAGCCATATAGTAGGTATGCCAATGAGTATATTATTAGCAGGCCCTGGCGATGCAACGGTTACGTTGTGCCATATTCATACTAAAAATTTAGAAGAACATACTCGTAACGCTGATATTTTGATAGTGGCGGTAGGTAAACCTGGCCTTATTACTGGCAATATGGTTAAAGATGGAGTTGTTATTGTAGATGTTGGTACAACACGAGTGCCCGATAGCTCTAAAAAGAAAGGCTTTGCCTTAAAAGGGGATGTGGATTTTGCAACTGTAGAGCCTAAAGCATCTTTTATAACACCTGTTCCTGGTGGAGTAGGGCCAATGACAATCGCTTCATTAATAATGAACACCATGATCGCTTATAAAAAGCGCATGAATTTTTAGATTCAAAGTAATGGAAAGTTATAAAGTAATGGAGACTTTCTACTCCATTCAAGGAGAGGGATATCATACAGGGAAACCTGCATTTTTTATACGATTGTCAGGTTGCGACATTGGTTGCTCTTGGTGCGATGTGAAAGAATCTTGGAACCAAGAAAATTCTACTGAGATGACTGTTGAAGAAATAGTTAATCAAGTAGTTGAATCAGGTGCTAAAATGGCAATTGTTACGGGTGGCGAACCAACAATGTATAATTTGGATGCCTTAACAGATGGCCTAAAAAAAGCAAATATTAAAACACATTTAGAAACTTCTGGCGTTTATAAAATAACGGGCTCTTGGGATTGGGTTTGTGTTTCACCAAAGAAGTTTAAAAAGCCACTACTAGAAGAAGTGTTAAAAGCAGACGAATTAAAAGTTGTAATAGTTAATAAATCAGACTTTAAATGGGCAGAGGGGTTTGAGCTATCAGTAAGCAATAATTGCAAGCTGTTTTTACAGCCCGAATGGGATAAGTCTAACTCTGTGATGGATAAAATTTATGGTTATGCAAAAGAATTTCCTAAATGGAGAATATCTTTACAAACACATAAATATATGAATATACGCTAATGCGAACCGGATGGATATTAATTTTCTTATTACTCCTAAGTGGCTTATCTAAGTCGCAGTCATATACATCCAGCAATAAAAAAGCAGTAAAACTTTATATCGAAGCTCGTACGCTAATGGGTGCTAGATCGTTTGATAAAGCATTTAATAAACTTCAACTTGCAATTGAAAAAGATCCAAATTTTGCTGAAGCTTACCTAAAGTTGGCAACCATCTATCGAATAAAAATCCAAGATAGCTTACAGATGAATTGCTATCAAGAAGTTATCACTAGGTATCCTAATACTTCTCGTTTTTCAAGTGCATGGTTTTACTTAGGTGAATACAAATTTAAATCGGGCGATTATGATAGCGCAATAGAGCTATTAAAAAAGTACTTGGACCTTTCATCAAGTCGAGGCAAATTTGCGAGCCAATCGAAATTAATGATTGATAATAGTGTTTTTGCCATTGCCTATAAAGCCAATAATTTTCAATTCAACCCTCGCCCTTTATCTAAAGTTGTAAATAAGTTTAAGCAGCAGTATTTTCCTGTACTTACGGCCGATCAGAAAACACTAATTTTTGTAAAACGAGAGCAAAATGAGGAAATAATGCTTAGCAGATTAGATAGTGCTGGCAATTGGACAACCCCTATTTCTATCTCAGATAATATAAACTCCGATTTTAATGAGGGCACATGTGCTATATCGGCCGATGGGCGAAAGTTGGTTTTTACCTCCTGTATGGGTCGAAAAGGCTATGGAAGTTGCGATTTGTATATAAGTACTAAAGAAGGCAATGAATGGTCGTTGCCAGTAAATATGGGCGGTGCAATTAATTCCGCAGCTTGGGATTCGCAGCCTAGTTTAAGCGCTGATGGCAGAACCTTGTATTTTGTTTCTAATAGGCGAGGAGGCTATGGTAAACGAGACATTTATGTTTCGACACTAAATAACCAAGGTAATTGGACAAAGCCTCAAAATATTGGACGAGACATTAATACATCTTATGATGATATTTCTCCTTTTATTCACCCTAACGGGCAGCGGTTGTATTTCTCAACCAATGGCAGGTTGGGGTTTGGCGGGTTTGATATCTATTTCTCTGAAAAGGAAGATGTTAACTGGTCTAATCCTATAAATTTTGGATACCCAATTAATACCCATAACGATGAGGTTTCGATGTATATATCTTCAGATGGTAAAAAGGGATTTTATTCACACGAGGAAAAAGTTGATAAAAGTTTTACAAGTACATTATATGAAATTGATATACCTCCTAAATTACAAATTGAACATAAAAGTAGTTATGTATTTGGTGTGGTGGTAGATAAGGAAACCAAGGAGTTTTTGCCTGCTAAAATTTCATTGATAGATTTGGAAAATAATCTTAGTATGGAAGTTGTTAATTCAGATTCAATAAATGGCAAATACCTTATAGTGTTAACTGAAGGGAATGACTATGGGCTCTTTGCTGAAGCAGATGGGTATCTTTATAAAAGCCAAAATTTTAATCTAACTCAAGAATTACTCGATCCTGTTGAAATTAATATAGCATTGGAACCAATAGCTGTTGGTTCTAAAATTATTCTTGAAAACATATTTTTCGAATTTGATAGCTATGAACTTACGAGTACTTCTGAAACTGAGTTGTCAAAAATATTAACTCTTTTTTCTTCCAATTCGTTTAATAAAATTGAGATATCGGGCTATACCGATAATGTAGGGAGCGAAATTTATAACCTAGAATTATCTTCAAAACGTGCACGTTCTGTGTATGAATATTTGATAAATAATGGAGTTGCCAAAACAAAATTATCCTTTATCGGGCTTGGGGCATCTAATTTCCTGAGCGACAATATTTCTGAAGAATTGCGATCACAAAATAGGAGGATTGAGTTTGAAATAGTTGAATAATTATATTTTAACTTTTTTATTATTAATACCCATATAATTAGGGGTATAATTCAAGATCGTTGCAAAATAGTAGCCATCATCTTTTAGCCATATTTTTTTAAAATTTTTACTAAAATCAACAAATTTAGTACTGTTATATTACTTAGTAAGGAGCCTTTTTCGACTCCTTGCCTCATTATTTGAGGCTTTTTATTGAATTGGGCATAACTATTCTAGGTGATCTATACAAATTGTAACACATCGCCTCGCCTCCATTAAATTCTGTGTGTGCATCTTGCAAGTTGCTTACAAACATTACAAAGTATCCTCCAACCTTACAGGTCTCCACTTATCAACCCATTGTTTATAGTTGCCGTTATAACCAACTTTTTGTTGTAGCTCTTGAGTTGCTTTAAGAATATTTTGAATATCTTCATCAGGGTGAATTTCACAACGGTCTAATTCAGTAACAATGGCCCCTAAACTTGTATCAACACTGGCTTCTATTTTTCTAAAATAATCGTGGTAATTGCTTTCCATAGTCTTCTAAAATTTTAGCAACGCCTTTTTTTTCAAATGTAAATAAATCAACGTTTACCCCTTTTTGTGTCTTTAGAGCTTTTTGTGCTATTTCAATTATTGCCATTTTAACCACATCAATGGAAGCAAGCCCACCTCCAATCACACAAGTGCCATCAGGTAAATTGTAATCAGGGCCATTATAATTTTTTTTCGTGCCGATGATTATACCAATACAATAAATCATTTTGATAAATTAAACCATTATTTCTAAGAGCATCAATTCCTTCAACAGGTAGCTTGCGATCGAGCCAAGCACCAATGGCAATAATTACTGCCGAAAAGCCCCACTCATTTGCAAGTGCATCTAAGGTGGTATCTCGGCCTAATCTCACACCAGGAACAAACCTAATATTGGGATGGCTCAACCGTTCATCAATTTTCCTTTCTTCTTTATCCCTTAACCCAATATGCCATTTAGGTAATCCATCTTCAATTTTGCCATAAGGCAAGTTTTTTGATCAAAAACTACTACTCTAAATCCTTTTTCTGCAAGAATAAAAGCGGCTTCGGAGCCAGCAACTGACCCGCCAATAATGGCAATAAAGTGTTTTCCTGAATGTTCCATAGTTGATTTAATAATGGCGTAAATGTAACTTTAAAAATGACGAAGCCATATGATATTAGTCACCGTTAAAAATAAGAAATATAAAATACGAAAAAACTTTCATATCGCCATTCCTGCGTAGGAAGTAAGCCATTATTTAGGCAGAAAAAAGAGAGTTAATGCTTATTAAGCATTCTTTTAAGAAAGTTGTAGCTTTTTCAACTTTTCAAGTTCTTGCCTACGCAGGAAAGAACTGTGTTTATTATTTGATTTTAGCGCAGTTCTTTATCTCAGGTAAAAAGTATAATACCCTTTAGTGCCCGACTTACTAACTCCCTCAATCCTAACTTTTCCTCTAAGTTTAGATAATACATTAGCCAATTTTTGAGGGTCGTCTATTTGATAATCGTTGATGTAGGTAATTATTAAACCGTTTTCTAAACCTAGCCTAGCAAGCAATCCTCCATTATAGAGTTTAGTAATTTTTACGCCACTTTCAATGTTAAACATATCTTGCTCAACTTTGGATACAATTTCTAAATCAGCACCTAAATATTCTGAGGTAAATAGTTCTCGTTTAAGTATTTCGGTAGTTCCTTCTCTGTTAGTTAGTGTAACTGATTTATTATAGAGCTTGTTGCCACGCTTCCATTTAATGATTAAATTATCGCCAGGAGAACGATAACTCATAAGCTCGTCAAATTCAGCTTTGCTATTAACCGGGTTATTATCCAAGGCTATAATTATATCTTCTTCTTTTATTCCTGCTTCTTGAGCAGCAAATCCTTTAATTACATTAGTAACTAATACGCCTTCAAAATTAGTTAGCTTTAAATCAAGTCTTTCAGATACATTTTGAGAAAGGTCAGTTACTTCTACCCCTGCAATGGCCTTCTGAACTTCACCATATTTTATTAAATCATCTACTACTTTTTTTACAATATCAACCGGCACGGCAAAGCCATAGCCCGCATAAGAGCCTGTACGTGAAAGGATGGCAGTATTAATGCCCACCAATTCGCCTTTGCGGTTAACCAAAGCTCCTCCGCTATTGCCTGGGTTAATAGCGGCATCGGTTTGTATAAATGATTCGATTGGGAATTTATCTTGAACAATATTTAACGCCCTTGCTTTGGCGCTTACAATGCCACTTGTAACGGTTGATGTAAGATTAAAAGGATTACCCACAGCAATTACACCTTCGCCTACTTGTAGCTCTCTTGAACTACCGATTGGTATAGCTCTTAAATTTTTAGCTTCAATTTTTAATACGGCTAGATCTGTTGAAGGGTCGGTGCCGATGAGTGTGGCTTCATAGACATCCTTACCAATAATAACTTCTAGTTTATCTGCATCTGCCACTACATGATTATTAGAAATGATATATCCATCAGTGGTAAATATAACTCCAGACCCGCTACTAACTCTTTGGGCTGCTCTATCGCCATCATAAAAAAACATATCCATAAACGACATTCCATACGTTTGTTCAGATATATTTTTGATGTAAACCACACTTTGGGTACTTGTTTTTGAGGCTTCAACAAAATCACGTCCTTCTGATAAAATGGCCTTGTTTATAGAAGACGAAAGGTTAACAAATTGAGGAGTTGAAAATTCTGAATTATTTATAGCAGTAAACTGAGGGGAATCAATTTTGGTAGATTTTGATTTTTGAAAGAGAAAAGATCCAAAATAACCTGCGGTTGTGCTTATAAAAATAATAGCTATATATTTTTTCATAAATATGTGTTTTTGAGTTAACCTTTTAAATGTAACGGCAATGTTCTATTCTTTGATGTGCAAAACTTGCTTTTTATTATCAATACAAATTTAATACCTATCAATTTGATTGTCAATATGGCGTGCTACCTATATAATCTGTCTTAAATTTGCAAGATGGGTATTCGGTCAGTTCTTAGTAAGCCATTGGCAAAGCATATTATTTCGCAACAGAAAAAATGGTCGGTAAACCCAGGGGCGTATCAAAAAGCAATATTTAATAACCTAATTGAGAAGGGTGGCAAAACCATTTTTGGTAAAGATCATAAATTGGCCGAAGTTGGTTCTTATAGTGAGTTTAAACAGGCTGTGCCTATTAACGATTATGAAGGATTAAAACCCTATGTGGATCAAATATTAAAGGGTGCAAGTGATGTGTTATGGCCGGGTAAACCTGCTTATTTTGCAAAAACATCGGGTACCACTTCTGGTGTAAAGTACATCCCTATTACAAAGGACTCTACTCCAAATCATATAAACAGTGCGCGTGATGCATTATTAAGTTATGTAAACGAAACAAACAAAGGTGATTTCTTAGATGGCAAATTGATTTTTCTTTCGGGTAGCCCCGTGTTAAGTCAAACTGCGGGTATTAATACAGGCCGCTTATCTGGCATTGTAAATCATCACGTGCCGGGTTATCTAAAAACGAATCAACTGCCTTCTTATCAAACTAATTGCATAGATGATTGGGAGGAAAAGTTGGAGCGCATAATTGACGAAACCATCGATAAGGATATGACCCTGATATCAGGCATTCCTCCTTGGGTACAAATGTATTTTGATAAAATTATTGAGCGAACAGGCAGACCCATCAAAGACGTGTTTCCAAACTTTAATATGTTTGTGTATGGGGGTGTAAATTTTGAACCATACCGAAAAAAACTCTTTGAGTCAATTGGTAAAGAAATTCCATCGATAGAAACATATCCAGCTTCTGAGGGCTTTATTGCGTATCAAGATAGTCAGGAAGAAGAGGGTTTGCTGCTGCTTTCTAACAGTGGGATATTTTTCGAATTTGTTCCGCTTGAAGAGTATCATAATGAAACCCCCACTCGGTTGAGTGTAGAGGAAGTTAAAGTAGGAATTAACTACGTATTAATTATTAATAGCAATGCAGGGCTGTGGGGGTATAATATTGGCGATACAGTTAAGTTTGTTTCCACCTTCCCTCATCGTTTGCTAGTAACGGGTAGAGTTAAACATTTTATTTCTGCTTTTGGAGAGCATGTTATAGGCGAGGAAGTAGAAAATGCCATGAAACTAACCATGGAACGGTTTTCTGAAGTGGAAATCGTTGAGTTTACGGTGGCGCCAAATGTTGATCCCAAAAAGGGATTGCCACGGCATGAATGGTTTATAGAATTTAGACATATGCCCAATGATTTGGCTTCCTTCCAAAATCACTTAGATTTGCATCTTCAAAATCTAAATACCTATTATTTCGACTTGATAACAGGTAATGTTTTGGAGGAGTTGAAAATTATACCTTTAAAGAAAGACTCATTTCGAAACTATATGAAATCAATTGGTAAGTTAGGTGGGCAAAATAAAGTGCCAAGGTTATCAAATGATAGAAAATTGGCTGAAGCACTAATGGTTTACAAACAGTAATTTGTTGGATACAATCGAGGAAAACCATAGCAAACGTATTGCAATATTGGGCTCAACAGGCTCTATTGGCACACAAGCATTGGAAGTAATTGCGGCAAACGCTTCTCAATTTGAAGTGGAAGTACTAACTGCGGGTAATAATGCCGATCTTTTAATCCAACAAGCTATTGCGTTTAAACCCAATGTGGTTGTTATTGGCAATGAGGCTAAGTATCGCCAAGTGTTTGATGCACTAAATACATTAGATATTAAAGTGTATGCAGGCGAAAATGCATTGGCTTCAGTAGTTGAAATGGATTCGATTGATTTGGTGCTAACAGCCCTTGTGGGTTATGCTGGATTGCAACCCACATTAAGAGCCATCGAATATGGCAAGAGTATAGCTTTAGCTAACAAAGAAACGCTGGTAGTAGCTGGTGAGTTGGTAACCAATCTTGCAAAAAATAAAGGAGTCAATTTATACCCTGTAGATTCAGAACATTCGGCTATTTTTCAATGCCTTGTGGGCGAATTTCATAATCCAATCGAAAAAATTATTTTAACTGCTTCGGGTGGGCCTTTTAGAGGAAAAGATATAGAGTTTTTGAAAACCGTTACGAAAGCACAGGCGTTAAAACATCCTAATTGGGATATGGGAGCAAAAATCACCATTGATTCAGCTTCATTAATGAACAAAGGGTTGGAAGTAATTGAGGCTAAGTGGTTATTTAATTTAAAGAAAGAGCAAATTGATGTGATTGTGCATCCTCAATCAATAATACATTCGATTGTGCAGTTTGAAGATGGCTCTATGAAAGCCCAAATGGGATTGCCAGATATGAAACTGCCCATTCAATATGCCTTGGGTTACCCAAACAGGTTGCCATCAAAATTCCCTCGATTCGATTTTTTGAATTACCCATCGCTTACCTTTGAGCAGCCCGATTTAAAATCGTTTAGAAACTTGGCACTTGCCTTTGAGGCAATGGACAGAGGAGGCAATATGCCGTGTGTATTAAATGCTGCAAACGAAGTAGTAGTAGATGCATTTTTACACGATAAAGTAAAATTTTTAGAGATGCCCGAAATAGTGGAAACTTGTTTGGCTAAAATGCCGTTTATAGCATCTCCTAATTATACTAATCTGGTTGATACCGATAAAGAAACACGAATTATAGCACAAGAATTAATTAATTAATGGAAGGTTTAATAATGGCAGCTCAGATTATTCTGAGTTTATCAATTTTAGTAGGAGTACACGAAGCAGGGCATATGTTTGCTGCTAAATTTTTTGGAATGCGCGTAGAGCAATTCTCTATTGGGTTTCCTCCCAAAATTTTTGGTATTAAATATGGCGAAACAGAATATTCGTTTGGAGCTATCCCGCTTGGTGGTTTTGTAAAAATATCTGGGATGATTGATGAATCGATGGATATGGAAGCAATGGCTGAAGAGCCTAAAGATTATGAATTTAGAGCTAAGCCAGCTTGGCAACGCCTAATAGTAATGTTAGGTGGCATAATTGTAAACGTAGTTGTAGGCGTGCTTATATTTATCAGTTTGGCTCTCGCTTACGGAGAGCAATACATACCCAAAGAGGAATTAAACAAGCACGGCATTCTTGCTTTTGAAATTGCCCAAGATATAGGTTTAAAAACGGGCGATATTATTATCGAACTAAATGGCAAAGGCTATGAAAGGTTTATGGATTTAAGAGGGGCAGAAGCTTTACTATCAGATAATGCTTATTACACAGTACAGCGTGGAGGCAACGAAATCAGAATAGACATTCCTTCTAATTTAATTGAAGAACTATCAGATATTAATAACCCGAAGAGATTTATAGAGCCACTGTTGCCATTTGAAGTGGGTATGATTAGCCCAAGTAGTGAGGCCGATAAAGTAGGGATGGAGCAAGGAGATAAAATTGTAGCTGTTGGAGGTGTTGAGGTTACCTATTTTCACGAATTTGATTTTGAGAAACGGAAACATGCTGGTGAGCAAGTAGAGCTTTCGATTATTAGAAGAAACGAATCATTAAAATTTACCGTTGATTTAGATAGTTCTGCAATGGTTGGTTTTCAGCCTAATATTTTGCTGGATTATAAATCGGATGAATATGGATTGGTAGAAGCTGCTAAAGTGGGTACAGGACAAGCCTTTGCAGCAGTATGGCTAAATATTAAAGGGCTGGGTAAAATGATTTCAGGTGATATTGATCCTCGAAAATCAATGATGGGGCCTATCGGTATTGCCCGTATTTTTGGTGGCACTTGGGATTGGCATAGGTTTTGGAACATAACAGGAATGCTTTCAATGATTTTAGCATTTATGAATTTCCTGCCTATTCCTGCTTTGGATGGTGGCCACGTAGTGTTTTTAATGTACGAAATTATTTCGGGTAGAAAACCCTCAGATAAATTTTTAGAAAACTCTCAAAAAGTAGGCATGGTAATGCTTCTTGCTTTAATGGTATTTGTTTTTGGTAACGATATTTGGAATCTGCCTTTATTTAATTAAGTTGTTATAGTAGTAAAGGCTTAGGACTATTCGTCTATTGTTATTTTACATAAAGTCCTATTAACTAAGTATATTTAGTTAATAGGACTTTATTTTGCGAAATAGCCATAGAATCGTTCATTTTATCCAAACGGCTCTCTCTTGTTTTACTTGAAAAGAGTCCACTTATTATAAGCATTAAATATAATAGTACTACTGCACCTAACATTCTCATTTGAATTTTGGCTTTCACCCCAACTGATTTCTTGATAAGCATTACCATAGTTTTGTTTATTTGTTTACTATACAAAACTGAGGGTTGTTCGGTGCTGATACTACCGAGAAAAACCTAAATTGGCAAATAGGTAAGATGCTTAATGGGGTTGGTAATTTGCCTATTATTATCTGTTTAATAATTAATTAAGCTTTTTAAAAAGGTAACGATTGGTTTCAATTTCAGAATCGCTACCTGAAATATACTCGTAATTATCTATGTAAATCCACCCATTATCGGCTAGCACATTAAATGCATGTATTTTCGAATAGAACTTTAACTTTTTCCCGTTTACACCTTTAGCGATTCGGCTGTTAAAAATTAAGTGGCGTTGTCCATAATCAATCGATAGTTTTGTTCCTCCCCAACTAGTTATAAAATCAATGGAAATGTAATTGCCATTTTCGATTGAATGAAGGTTGATACTATTTACAATAATCTCGTTCTGAGCTTTTATAGTAAAAGGCATAACCATAAATAATAATGCAAGAAGTGATAGGTTGTAATGCTTTGCCATAAGGATATAGTTTTACCTCCTTTAAAGCAGTAATTATGCCAGTAGGTCTATACCCATTTTTTAAACCTTGTAGGAGGTAATATCTTTGTAATATATAAAAATCGAATTCTAGTGTTAAGTTAAGCATGCTTTAGCCAAACCAAGTCTCGTTCTTTTTGCTTTATACATCTTTAAAAAACACTTCCTTAGCTATAGCTAGGGGCATATTTTTTAAATCGTCTAAAACAAAAATAACTTCCACTTATACGACACAGCACACTTAACTTAACACTAGCTCTGTAGGAGCGGTATCTTAAATTTGGCTCGTTTAAGATATTGTCCGTTTAGTTCGCCTACAGCTTTTGGCGACCAATATTCGGTAATAGATTCAAAAGAAGATCGAGTATTAAATGGGTTTGTAAATAATTGCATATCTTTCAATTGTTGTATTTTTAATTTAGGCAGTTTATGAAGATTTTAGGTTATGTAGTAATTGTTTTTCTTGGAATAGGAATGGTTAGTTGTGTTTCTAATGCAGAGATAAAATCAAATGGTGTAGCCAAAATCAATGGCGTAAGTTTAGCAGCTTCAAACATATTAGCAGATTCTGCCGACTTGGTTTCTATAAAAAATATTAATGCAAATTGGGTAGCACTTATGCCTTATGCATTTATAAAAGAAGGCGGTTCTGAATTAAGTTATAACTCCAATTGGCAATGGGAAGGGGAAACACCAGAAGGTATAATACAAGATATTAAAACAGGCAAACGATATAATTTAAAAATTATGCTAAAACCTCATGTTTGGATTAGCCATGGCGAATACACAGGCGACTTTAAATTAGAAACTGAAGCCGAATGGCTAAAATTTGAAACCTCTTATGCAAACTATATATTAGAATTTGCTCAAATCGCAGAAAACAGTCAAGTGGAAATGTTTTGTATTGGCACAGAGTGGAGGTTGTTTGTTAAAGAAAGGCCTCATTTCTGGAACGGCTTAATCAAAGATGTTCGTAACGTTTATACAGGCAAAATAACCTACGCATCTAATTGGGATGAATATACTGAAACTCCATTTTGGAGCCAGTTGGATTATATTGGAGCTAATGCCTACTTCCCATTAACAGAAAAGAAGAAACCAACACTAGAAGAAGTGTTGCAGGGATGGCAACCAATTACAAAGCAGCTTCAAAAATTTAGTATAAAAAATAACAAACCTATACTATTTACAGAGTATGGTTATAGGAGTGTAGAAGGTACAACCATTAAACCTTGGGAGTCTTATACTAAAGGGAGGCCATCTATGACTGAGCAAGAAATTGCTTTGCAAGCCTTATATAAAAGTAATTGGAGTAAGCCCTGGTTTGCAGGCGGGTTTTTATGGAAATGGTTTAATAAACACCCTAGAAGAGGAGGAATAATGAACTCTGATTATACTCCGCAAAATAAACCAGCTGAGTTAGTAATAAAAACACACTATGAAATTGAAGATTGAAAGTTGTATTTTTATATCAATAAATTAGATTAACTATAAAACTTTTTTAATTGAAACGTGCATTTTTAATTGGTATTATAATCCTGTTTAATCTGTGGGCAATAAAAGCTCAATCCAGTTTAGATTTAGTAACAATTTCGGGCAGATATGGGTTTATACAGCAAGCAGGAGAGCCAGTTGCGGGCAATAATTTTGAAACTGGAAGTTTGGTAAATGTAAAAATTCCCATTATTTTATCCAATAAATCGGTTTGGTTTAGCTCTATTACCTACGTTTCGTCTCACGTTGAAACCGATGCAACCCTCCCGCAAGAAATAGCCACCCCGATTGATGTTACTGGCATTATTTTACAAACTGGTTTAGTGCATACCCTAAATGAAAAACAGAAAATACAACTGCTTTTTGCTCCACGTTTTATGTCAGATTTTGAGAACACAACCAAAGATAATTGGCAGTTTGGAGGAGTTTTTCTGTTTGAGAATAGATACAGTAAGAACCTTATGTTACGGTTTGGTGCATTATATAATGCCGAGCAATTTGGCCCATCGCTTACACCCCTGCTACATGTAGATTGGGAAATAACTCCTAAATGGAGTATCTCTGGAATGCTACCTCTTTACGCTAAAATTAATTATAAAGTAAATCAAAACCTTACCACCGGTTTTAGCCATTTTGCACTAATTACTTCGTATAGGCTTGGCAAACTAGCCTACGAAAATGATTATGTTGAAAGAATGAGTATTGATTTAACTCTGTTTGCACGCCAACGTATGTTCAACAATATTTTTATCGAAGGAAGATTTGGTTATGCTGTGGGCAGAAAATATGCACAATATGCCCAAGATCAGAAAGTAGATTTTCGATTAATGATTATAAACTTTGGTGATAATAGAGTTGTAAAAAATGTAATGATGAAAGGTGGCCCAATTACCAATTTGAGGTTGGTGTACAACTTGCCGTTGAAGTAAATTTTAAAAGGCAGCCCATTGGCTGCCTTTTTTTTGTACCCAGAGCCGGGGTCGAACCGGCACGATCTTGCAATCACTAGAGTTTGAGTC